>CBESNZ010000076.1:0-10960 GCA_965531045.1 uncultured Acidimicrobiales bacterium | reverse complement strand
TGTCGCTCGACCTTCGCGACACCGCAGCAACCGTGGTTCTCACCGGAGCGGGTGAGCCACCGAATGCGCAGACACTGGCGACGGACCTCGAGAAGACGGTCGGTAGATCGATCGAATTGAACCTGCAGTGGATTCCTCGGAACCGCGTGTTGGTGAGCAGCGACTAGGCCCACGCCACGGTTAGGCCGGGTCTGTCGTGGCAGCTTCGGCTTCGCGGTAGGCCTCGAGCGCCTTGCGGTGTGACTTGGCGCCCGATCCGATGAGGCTCCCGGTGCGGGCTTCCTTGACGGCCTGTCCGAGGTTGTCGAGCAGTTCGTAGACGTCGCTCTCCACCCCGGCCGACCTCACGGCATCGAACGCCACGTGCAGTTTGCCCAGCGAGTCCTGCACATTTGCGAACTCCTTCTCGAGCTTCTTGCGGGCCTTCTGGATTTCGGCTTCTGCTTCTTCGTTCATGGTTGTCAGTCTGGCACTCCGTCAGCGGTGCATGCCCTAGCATCGGCACGAGACCACAGGGGGAACGTAATGGACGTATGGGATATCGCGTGCGTGAGGCCCTCGACTTCTGTACCGCCCACAAGAAGGGCAAGATGCAGGTTCCGGTCAAAGACGTTGCCGGACTGCGGCTCGAGGCGACCGACATCGAATGGTCGTGGGGCGAGGGCAAGCTCGTGAGCGGCCCCGCCGAGGCGATTCTGATGGCGATCAACCGACGCGATACCAGGTCCGAACTCACCGGCGACGGTGTCTCGGCATTGCCGGTGCGGTAGGGCTAGCTGTTCTTTGGTGTTCAGGCCGCGATCGTGGAACCGGGACGGCTCAAGGCCACGCGTGCTGCGGTTCGGCGGGACGTGACCGAGCGCATGTCGTCGAGAAGATTCGGGTAGCCGCCGACGAGGGCATCTCGGGTCGTGACCACCGCATCCTTGGGTCCAACGCCGAACCGCACAGGAGCAACCTCGGGCTCGTAGGTGCCAAAGAGGCGATCCCAGACGATGAGGACGGCGCCGAAGTTCTTGTCGAGGTATTCGGGGTTGTAGCCGTGGTGCACACGGTGCGACGAGGGCGTGACGAACAGCAGGCCGATGACGCTGCGCCGATTGGCCGGGAACAGTTCGGTGTGTTGCACCTGGGAAAGGGTTGCCGCGAACACGTCGAAGGCAATGCCTGCGATCGGGTTGAAGCCGAGCAGCGGCATCCACAGCCCAAACCATGGTTTGTACAGCGCTTCCATCCAGGGGACTCGCACCGCGGTCGACATGCCGATCGTCTCGGGGGAGTGGTGCACCAGATGCGATGCCCAGAGGATCCGCACCATGTGCTCCATCCGATGCACCCAGTAGTACACGAGGTCGCGCACCAAGAAGACGCCGATCCAGACCAACGGATTGCTCAGATCGAGCGTGAAAATCCGGTGGTTCTCGAAGATGAACAGCGCGAGGGCGAGAAAGGCGAGCTTGCCGAGCACCAGTTTAGCACCCATGAAGGCGGCGCCCGACATGATCGATGTGGTGGTGCTGCGAAGCTGGACCTCGCGTCCACGCAACCGGCGCGAGGTCATCTCGCCGATCACGGCGACCGACACGCAGGTCGCGAAGATCGTGCTGGCGTTGTCGTAGTACCAGTGCAGTGCGTTGTTGAGCATGCTTCTACGGTCTCAATTTCGACGCCTGTCGCCTAGACGGCAAACCCCCCAAAAACCCCTGGGGGATCGGGTCTCGAACACGGCAGGAATAGTCGAGGCATCTCCTGCGTTGCATGTGACACAAGCGACACCCACGATGGGGTCGCGTCCGTTTACTCTTGCACAGCGCCTCGCAATGATTTTTGGCGTTATTCAGAACGCCGAAGGCCCCATGCAGACTGCTCGTCCCCAAGAAGACAACCCCGATGCGCGCGGTCGGTGGATCGAGACCGCACGCGATGCCTGGGCCAGCAACCCTCGCGCCGACCTCCTGTCCGGTCTCGTCGTCGCCCTCGCCCTCATCCCCGAGGCGATCTCGTTCTCGATCATCGCCGGCGTCGACCCCAAGGTGGGGCTGTACGCCTCGTTCAGTATCGCCATCATCATCTCGATGACCGGTGGCCGTCGGGGTATGATCTCGGCCGCCACGGGCGCCATGGCCTTGGTCATCGTGCCGCTCGTGGCCGATCACGGTGTTGAGTACCTCTTCGCCGCCACCGTGCTCGCCGGCATTATTCAGGTTGGGCTCGGCTACCTGGGCGTGGGCACCCTGATGCGCTTCGTGCCCCGTACCGTGATGATCGGCTTCGTGAACGCACTCGCCATTCTGATCTTTCTGGCCCAGGTGCCTCACATCCTGCTCTCCGACGAACCCAATCGCGACCAGCTACCGATGAATCTGCTGTTCATCGCCGCCGGACTGGCGATCATCTACGGGCTGCCACTGATCAGCAAGGCGATTCCTTCGCCGCTGGTCGCCATCGTCGTGCTCTCCGGCATTGCGATTTCGATGAACCTCGAGTTGCCGACCGTGGGCGACATGGGCGAACTACCGAGCTCGCTGCCGTTCTTCTCGCTTCCCGACATCCCGTTCGACGTCGAAACGCTGCGCATCATCTTGCCGTTCTCGATCACCTTGGCGCTCGTCGGCCTGCTCGAGTCACTGCTCACTGCGCAGTTGCTCGACGACATGACCGACACCGATTCCGACAAGAATCTCGAGTCGCGCGGCCAGGGCATCGCCAACATCTTCACCGGCTTTCTGGGCGGCATGGCCGGCTGCGCCATGATCGGGCAGTCGATGATCAACCACAAGTCCGGTGGTCGCACTCGACTGTCGACACTGGCGTCGGGCGTGTTCCTGCTCATTCTCATACTGGCATTGGGTGACCTCGTGGCCCGTATCCCCATGGCTGCATTGGTGGCCGTGATGATCATGGTTTCGATCGGCACGTTCAGCTGGAGCAGCATCTCGCGCAACACCCTGCGGGCCATGCCAATGGTCGAGACTGCCGTCATGGTCGTGACCGTCGCCATCGTGGTGCTCACGCACAACCTCGCCTACGGGGTCGCGGCCGGCGTGCTGTTGTCTGCGGTGTTCTTCGTGCGCCACGTGGCCCACGTCGTGCGGGTGACCAGCGTTGTCGACCCCGACAACGTCGAGCGGCTCTACGCCGTTACCGGCGAGCTGTTCTTCGCCTCGACCAACGATCTGGTCCACTCCTTCGACTATGACGCCGTGAAGGTCGACCGAGTCGAGATCGATCTCAGCGAGGCCCGCATCTGGGACACCTCCGCAGTCGTCGCTCTCGATGCTGTCGTCGCCAAGTTCGCCGAGCGAGGTATCTCGGCCGAACTCGTTGGCTTGAATCGTCACGCCGAGCGGTTGCACTCCAACACCACCGGCAGCGTCACCGGCGGGCACTAACCGCCACGGTTACGGTGAAGCGGTGAGCGAATTTCCGCGGGTCCCGGGCCTACGCACGCAGTACCACTTCCACAAGTCCGACGGCCGCATCGCCGCATGGCACGTGCATCGGCTGATCCACCTCAGCGCCGAGCTTCCCGTGGAGGACATCGTCCTCCCGGCCGCCGAACTCGACGAGGTCTATTGGTTTGACGACAAGAGTCGCAAACCGACGGTGCGTCGGGTCGTCGAACACGCTGCGCTGATAGCGGATGCCGACCTGACCCACCCGATCATCCTCGGCGCTGACGGACGAGTGATGGACGGTATGCACCGCATCGCCAGGGCCCTGATGGATGGATGCGAGACCGTCCGCGCCGTGCGGTTCCCGGTCGACCCCGACCCGGACTACGTCGATTGCGGTCCTGAGGATCTGCCGTACGACTAGCCCCGGAGCTGCGTTGGGGCAGTGACTACGAGCTGCCCGGTTGCAGGTGGGCGCGGCGCTTGCGGCGATTCTGTCGGCTCGGGCTCGTGCTCTTCGAGGAGGAGCCGCCGCCCGAGCTGTCGTTGCCGGAGCTGTTGCCCGAGTTGGAGCTGTTCCCGGAGCCGGAGTTGCTGCCGGAGCCGGAGCTTAAGTTGCTGCTGGCGCTTGAGCTGTTGCCGGAGCCACTGCGGGTTCGACTGCGGCCGCCGCTCTTGCCGCCACCTGACCGGCCGCCGGAACCCCGACCGCCTTTGCTTCGGCCGCGACCGCCGCCACCATTGCGGTTGCGATTGCCGCCGCCGTTACCGCCGTCGTCGCTTTGCGGACGGGGTGCGGGCGGAGCAAGGGTGCGTTCTGGAGTGGGGGACAGCCTGGCCATCGAGCTGACGTCGGGTTCGGTGACCGGTTCGTTCAGGCCGACCTGGCGTTGCACCTTGGCGGCGTCCTTGGTTTGATCGGACTGCAACAAGGAGACGACGACGCCGCCTTCGCCGGCGCGAGCCGTACGGCCCGAGCGGTGGACGTAGGTTTTGTGATCCTCGGGCGGGTCGTAGTGCACGACGAGGGCCACACCGTCGACGTGAATACCGCGGGCGGCGACATCGGTGGCGACGAGCGCATGCACTCGGCCCTTGGTGAAGTCTTCGAGGGCGCGGGTGCGTTGGTTCTGGCTACGGCCGCCGTGGATAGCTGCGGCCCGCAGGCCACCGCGTTCGAGTTGCTTCGCCAACCGGTCGGAGCCGTGTCGGGTACGGCAGAAGATGATGGCCGGCCACACCGCGTCGATCGCTTCGGCGGTGACAGCGGCACGATCTTCCTTGCGGACCTTCCAGAACACGTGGCTTGCGGACGTGATGTCGGGGGTCTCTTCGCCGACCTCGTGACGCACCGGATTGGTCTGGTAGTGCTTGGTGAGCTTGGCGACGTCGCCGTCGAGCGTGGCGGAGAACAGGACGGTCTGGCGGGCGTCGGCGGTTTGATTGAGGATGCGCTTGACCGCAGGCATGAAGCCCATGTCGGCCATGCGGTCGGCCTCATCGAGGACGACCTGGTCGACCTCGTCGAGTTTCACCTCGCCCTGTTCGATGAGGTCTTCGAGGCGTCCGGGACAGGCGACGAGGATATCGACGCCGTTTTGCAGCAGCTTCTTCTGTGGGCCGTAGCCGACTCCGCCGTACACGACGCCAACGGTCACGTTGCCGCTGAAGGATCGCAGTTCGGTGTTGATCTGATCGGCGAGTTCACGGGTCGGCGCGAGGATCAGGGCGCGCGGGCGGCGAGGGCCGGCCTGGCCAACACTCGCAACCAGGGGGATACCGAACGCCAGGGTTTTGCCGGAGCCCGTCGGGGCTCGACCACAAACGTCGCGTCCGTCGAGGGCGTCCGCGATGGTGGCGGCCTGAATCTCGAACGGCTCGGTGATGCCACGGCGGTGAAGCGCATCGCAGATGTCTTGGGGTACGCCGAGATCGGCGAAGGTGGTTGACATGGGTTCTTTCGGGTTTGGTCACGGATGGTTCACGATGACCGGCTTTCGCCCGACTGCGAACCCAGGAGTCGGAGACACCGACTCGAGATAGCAAACGCTAGCTGCATAGTCGGCGCACCCGACGCCATGTGTCCCTTGGCACATCCAGTGCGGATCGCTGGATACCACCCCGATTCGCCTCACGCTGGGCCTAGATTCGATCGGTGCCCAGCGATGCATTGCGTACCGCGCAACGACAAGCCCTTGCCGAAGCGATCCCGCTTTTCATACCCGCCGTGCCGTTCGGATTCGTGCTCGGGGTCGCGATAACCGAGTCGCCGGTTCCCGATGGCATCGGCTTCCTCTCCTCGTGGGTGATCATGGCCGGCGCCGCTCAGCTGGCATTGGTTTCGCTGGCCGGAACGGCCAGCTTGTGGGCGGCCGCTGCCGCAGCGATCGTCATCAACGCCAGGCATCTGATGTACTCCGCCGCACTGTCACCGGCGTTCAAGCAGCAACCGCGCTGGTTTCGATGGATCGGTCCGTATGTCCTGCTCGACCAGGTTTTCGCGCTCACCGTGCCGAGAACGGACGAACCCCCCGAGGTCTTTCGCCGCTACTACCTCACGGCAGCCTCGGTGTTCTTTGTCGGATGGCAAGTGGTCACCGCGGTCGGGTTGTTCTTCGGCGCGTTCATCCCCGAGAGTTGGCAACTGGGCTTCGCTCCCGCAGTGATGTTCATCGGCATCGTGGTCATGGGCATCGATCGCCGTCCGGCCGTCGTCGCCGCAGTCGTGGGAGCAGGGGTCTGCTTTGTGACCCTCGGGTTGCCCAACCGATCCGGACTGCTCGTCGGAGCGGTGAGTGGTGTTGCCGCCGGGTTCGTCGCAGAGCGGTGGATGCCGCCGCTTGCCGTCCGGTCGGAGCCAAGGTCGTGACCGTGTCTGTCACCTCGTCGCTCATCGTCGTGCTTGGGGTGGGACTCGCCACGTACGTGATGCGGGCCGGACTCATCCTGGTGCTCGCCGATCGCGAACTTCCCGAACCGCTGACGCGGGCACTGCGGTACGTCGCCCCTGCGGTGCTGTCGGCCCTCGTGGTGAGCCTCATCGCCGATCCGGATGCGCAGAACAGCGGGATCAGCATCGCCGAGCTCGCCGGCCTCGTCATCGCGGTGCCGGTGGCGTGGAAGTCGAAGAATCTGCTCGTGACGCTTTGCGCCGGCATGGTGGTCTTCTGGGTCCTGTTGGCGTTCGGATAGCCGAACGCCTACGTCACGTCCTCGTCGGGGAAGAGCGGTGGAGCGCCGGCGAAACCGGCGTCCCGGGCAATCTCGCCCTCGGCGAGCGCGACGTCGATGGCGCGAGCCTTCGTGCGGGACAGATGCTCGCCGATTCGGCCGGAACGAGCGGCCTCGGAGAGGGCTCGCTTCTGCGATGCAGCCAGGCGACGAGCTGCCAAACGAGTCTGGCGATCTCGTACACCACGCTCATCGCGGGATAATTCGATCAGTTCGGCGTCGGCCGACGCCAGGCTGGCTTCGATGTCGCGGTTGAGGTCCTCGAAAAGAGCGGGTATCACCTCGCCTGCGGTCTTCATCGAGTTGAGTTCGCGTTCGGCGGCGCGCAGGCTCAGGGTTTCTGCGAGGAGTTCTTCGTAGCGGTTCATCTCGTCGGATTGCGATGTCAGACCGAGCTTGTCGAGGACCGGCTTGTACGTGAGTCCCTGAATGACGAGGCTGAACAGCACGACGCCGAACACCATGGCCACCGCATCGATGCCGGCAAAGGTGGTTTCCTCGAGGCCGAGCACCAAGGCGATCGGAATCGAGCCCCGCAAGCCGCCCCAGAACACGGCCATGCGCCAAGGTTTGGGCACCGGAGCCTCGCCCTTGCCGCTGAAGATTCGCAACAAGCCGAAGGCGATGACCGCCCGGCCGGCCAACATGCCCACGATGGCCACGAGGGTCGCCGTGATCGTCTTCGCGTTGAAGTTGGCGATGTCGAACTGCAGACCGATCAGAAGGAACAATGCGGAGTTCGCGAGGAACGCCAGCACCTCCCAGAATTCGATCAGTGCGACGCGAGACGAGGCCGACATGGCCAGCCGGGGCCCGTAGTTGCCGATGAGCAGCCCACCGGCGACGACCGCAATGACACCCGAGCCGTGTAGCCGGTCGGCGAGCAGGTACGCACCGTAGGCGGTGACCAGTGACAGCGTGATCTCGACGAGGTGATCATCGAGCGTGGCCATGAGCTTGTGGACGACGTAGCCGAGCACTGCGCCGACGGTGACCCCGATCCCGACCTCGCGACCGAACTCGACGAAGGCGTCCTGCACCGTGACGGTTTCGTCGCCGAAGGCCACTTCGACCGCGATGAGGTACAACACGATGGCCAGCGCATCGTTGAAGATCGACTCGCCTTCCATGAGCGTGCGCAGTCCGGTGCCGACACCATGCTCCTTGAAGATGGCCAGCACACTGACCGGATCGGTGGCCGCGAGCATCACCGCCAGCACGATCGCGAACTCGGCTTTGATGCCCGGCACCGCGATGATGGGCGCCGCGATGAAGACCGCCGAGATCGCGGTTCCGACGAACGCCAGGGTGCCGACCTGTTTCCAACGCAGCACGAGGTCGTCGAGGTCCATGTTGAGGGCGCCCTCGAACAACAACGGCGGCAGGAACACCAGCAGGATGAGGTCGCTCGTGAGTCCGATATCGGAAAAAGCCCCAGCGAGGCCCAGCACCAGGCCGACCAGCACGAGCGCCACCGTGTACGGCAGACGCAGACGGCTCACCGCGATACCGACCAGGGCGGCGATGAGCATCAAGCCCACGATCACCGACTCGGTGACCTCGATTTCGCTCGCCAGGACGCTGATCATGGCGAGAGTCTAAATCGAGAAGCGCTACTTAGTCGGTGTAGCGGCGGGCCTTCGCCGGCTTCCCGCGAATGGTGGTCTTCGAGATCGCCGAGATGACGTCTTGCACCGCGCTTTCGGGAACGCCGACGATGGAGAACTTCTCGGTGATCTTGATGGGGCCGATCTCGCGCCCGATGAGGTCGGTCTCGTTGGCGATTGCGCCAACGAGATCGCCGGGCCGAATGCCTGCCTTGCGGCCGAGGGCGATGTACACGTGGCCGGTCGGACCGCCGCGCGCGGGACGGTCGTCGCCGCCCCTCTTGCCCTTCTTCGCGTTCTTGTCGAACTTGCCCGGCTTGCCCGACGCCTTGTTTCCCTTGTCGGCGACGGCCGGTATGTCGACCTCCTCGGTGGAGGCGCCGCGGCCGACGTGGAACAGTTTGATCGCCGCGAGGGCGATGTTGCGGTCGCTGTCCTCGCCGACCAGGCCGTGGAGCACCGGGTTGTAATCGTCGAGGTCGTCGGAAGCGAGCGCTTCGCGAACCGCGTCGACCGTGATCTGGATCTGCCGGGCGCGGAGATCGGCGACGCTCGGAACTTGTGAGACCTCGATCTTTTGTTTGGTGAGCCGCTCGATGTTGCTGAGCAGGCGCCGCTGCTTTGGTTCGGCCAACGTGATGGCAACGCCTTCACGGCCGGCGCGACCGACGCGGCCGATGCGGTGCACGTAGCTCTCGGCGGCCGATGGCACGTCGTAGTTCACGACATGGGTGAGCGTGTCGATGTCGAGACCGCGCGCCGCGACGTCGGTGGCAACGAGTAGTTCGGCGGTGCCGTCACGAAGTCGACCCATGACCCGATCACGTTGTGCCTGGTCCATGCCGCCGTGCAGCGCCTCGGCCCGGTACCCGCGGCCATTCATCGTCTCGGCCAGTTCGTCGACGTCGTTGCGGGTCTTGCAGAACACGAGCGCCGACTGGGGTGCCTCGATGTCGAGGATTCGTCCCAGAGCGGATGCCTTGTGATGGCGCTGCACCAGATACACGCTCTGGCGGATGAGGTCGCGGTTGGCCGCTGCTTCGCCGGCGCCGATCTCGATGCGAACGGGATCTCGCTGGTGGCGCTTGGCGATCGACTTGATGCGACCGGGCATCGTGGCGGAGAACAACACCGTTTGGCGATCGTCCGGCGTGTTCTCGAGAATCGACTCGATGTCCTCGGTGAAGCCCATGTCGAGCATCTCGTCGGCCTCGTCAAGTACCACGGTTCGGATCTCGCTGAGATCGAGGGATCCGCGTTTGATGTGGTCGATCGCCCGGCCCGGCGTGGCCACCACGACGTGGACACCACGCTCGAGGGCCTTGAACTGCCGATAGATCGGCTGTCCGCCGTAGACGGGCAACACCTTGACGCGTTGCTTCGATCCGTATTTGTACATGGCCTCGCTCACCTGCATGGCGAGCTCGCGGGTGGGGACCAGCACCAACGCGATTGGCACCGCCGGCGCCCCTGGTTCGATTGCGTTGAGGATCGGAAGGGCGAAGGCCGCAGTCTTGCCGGTTCCTGTCGCAGCCTGCCCCAGCAGGTCGACACCGGCGAGAAGGTGCGGCACTGTTTCTCGCTGGATCGGCGTTGGTTCTTCGTAGCCGAGCTCGGCCAGGGCCGCGAGGAGCTCGGACCGGAGTCCGAGATCGGCGAAGCCGTTTGTCGGTTCGGCCTCGGCCGGATCGGCGGCGGCGTCTTCGGGCGAGATGTTGCTCATTGCTTGGCTTTCCTACGTAGTTTGACCAGGGTACGAAGGAATCGGCCCGCTTCCGCGCAGCGGTGGATGTTCGCCGTACATGTGATCTCACCGACTCTCGGCGATGTGGGAGACTTCGGCGATGCTCAATCGCCTTTCTCTCGGTGTCGCCGGCGCCGTTCTGCCGGTCTTGATCGCAGGTGCAGCCTGTGGCTCGAATGCGGCCACGGTTACCTCCAGCGGCAGCTCGGAGCCCTCGGTGAGCGCGGCCGCGAACGAGACCGTCGTCGCGACGACCGAAGGCGCGCCACTCGAACAACCGGGACTGGCCCCCTTCACCCGCGACCTTGCAACCGCCGGCCTCATTACGGCGCCCGGTCCCGACTGGTCGTTCATCGGTTATGAGAGCGAGGGTTTCGAGCCAACGTGTGAGCTTGCGTTCGGGGCGGCCAACGTCGACGGCATTGCGAGCTACTTCACCGGGGGTGAGGTGGGGAAAGCATCCGCCGCCGGCCATTTCGTTTACGACGCGAACGGCGAAAAGTTTCCCGAGTCGGTCGAGCAACTCAACGAGGCCCTTCTCTCCTGCGAGATGCCCGACGTGGTCGTCGAGACTGTGCTCGCAGAAGAAGATTTTGTGGCCCAACGATGGCTCATCCCGGGGGAGGGAGTCCTCCTCGTCGGCCTGGCTCCCTACGGTCAGTGGCTCACCATGATGGTCCTCTACAGCCAACCGGACGCGTCCTTGGAATTCGACGCCGGAGCCGAGGCATTCCTGCGGGAAACCACTGCGCTGGCGTTCCAACGGTTCGACGCGGTCCGGAAAGATCCGCCCGCACGAATCCCCGTGCCCGGTGACCCACCAGTGGACTGAGAACGCCGACGTCTGCGACCAGCGCTGGCCCGGGCCTAGCCGGCGCTCACGAGGTCGTGGTGGTGCGGGTTGGCCTGGATGTGACTCGCTGCGAACGGGCAAACCGGCGTGATTCGTCGACCGTCGACGCGCAAGATGGCAAGGATCCCCT
>CBESNZ010000075.1:0-10976 GCA_965531045.1 uncultured Acidimicrobiales bacterium | reverse complement strand
GGTGGAGGACGCGACGGCGGTGGCGAGTTCCCCGGGGAGGGCTGTGCGAGAAGCGCAATACCCGCCTCGGACCCACCCAGTTCGGCTATCAGGTCGCGATGCTCCTCGGTCGGACGGTCTTCCACGACGACAACCGCCCCGCCATGAGCGAGCACGGCACGGACGACGGAACGTCCGGCGAAGCCCAGACCGATGACAAGCGTGTTGGTCGTATCGATGCTGTTCGGTGGCGGGGTCATGTGCCACCCGCCCGGACCCAGTCGGCGTAGAACAGCCCGAGGCCGACAGCGACGCACAACGCGTGGAACATCCAGAACCTGATGATGACCCAGGTCTCGTGCCAGCCGAGCAGCTCGAAGTGGTGGTGGATGGGAGCCATTCGGAAGAAGCGCTTTCCGCTCAGGCGGAAGCGACCGACCTGCAGGATGACCGAGACGGTCTCCACGACGAACAAGGCCCCCAGAATTGGGAGAAGCAGCGCGGTATTGGTCGCGAGCGCCAGTGCAGCAAGGCCGGTACCGATCGCCAACGATCCGGTGTCGCCCATGAAGATCTGGGCCGGCGCAGCGTTCCAATAGAGAAAGCCGATGCAGCCACCGAGCATTGCGGCCGCGACGACAGCGAGGTCGAGCGCGTGCGAAACCGAGTAGATCTGGGTCGTCGAATCGAGCGTCTCGGCGTTGCTGAACTTCCAGAACCCGATGAGGACAAACGCCGCAAACGAGATGATCGCCGAGCCGGCGGCAAGTCCGTCGAGTCCGTCGGTGAGGTTCACCGCGTTCGAGCTTCCCGCGATGAGCAGGACCGCCCAGACGACCCAAAGCCAACGACCGAGTTCGATCCCCGGCGAGTCGAATCGGGTGAAGCTGATGGTCGTGGCGACGTTGGTGAACTGGGTCATCAACACGCCGAAGCCGACCGCGACCGCGAGCATGCCGATCATCTTGGCCCGACTCGTGAGACCGAGGTTTCGTTCGCGGACGACCTTGATGTAGTCGTCGACCAACCCGACTGCCCCGCCGCCGATGATCGCGAGCATCACGAAGATTCCGGTGCGGGTGTAGATGCCGTTGTACAGGTCGCTCACGACGTAGCCGAACACAGCGCCACCGACGATTGCGACCCCGCCCATGGTCGGCGTGCCGGCCTTCACTGCGTGCCCCTGCGGGCCATCGTCGCGGATCGGTTGCCCGATGCCCCCTCGGCGAAGCAACTCGATCACGAACTTCGTGCCGATGAGCGACAACAAGGTGGCCATCGCGGCTGCGAGCAGGAGCCGGATCATCGTCGGGCCTCCGCGATCTCGACGACGAGTTCGGCGGCGACTGCAGCATCGTCGAAGGGCAAAACGACGTCGCCGATCGTCTGTGTGGTTTCGTGCCCTTTCCCGGCAAGCACCACCACATCACCGCGTTCGGCGGAAGCGAGCGCGGCCGATATGGCCGCGCGGCGGTCAGGTTCGACAAGTGGTTTCGTGCGCATTCCGGCCAGAATGTCGGCGATGATCGCATCAGGGGATTCTGATCGCGGGTTGTCCGACGTCAAGATGATGACATCTGCGAGCTCCTGAGCGAGGGAACCCATGCGTGGCCGTTTCTTTCGGTCGCGATCGCCCCCGCAACCGAAGACCACGATGACGCGTCCGCCGGATGCAACCAGCCGCGCCGACTCGAGCACATTGCGTATCCCGTCGGGCGTGTGGGCGTAGTCGACGATGACGGAGAACCCGAGATCGTTCGGAACCGACTCGAATCGTCCTCGCACCAGCGGCGCGGCTTCGAGTCCTCGAACCACCGTCTCGGCATCGATCCCCAACGCGACAGCAGACTCGGCTGCCAAGAGGGCGTTGGCCGCGTTGAAGTGGCCTCCGAGCGGCAGCTGCACCCGATGACCCCGCCAGGAAAAGTCGAGTCGGTCTGCGCCGGCGTCGTGCATTTCGATGTCGCGGCCGACGCGCAGCGTGGTGGTCGGGATGACCGCACTGTCGCTCAGCAACGAGCCGTACGCTCCGTCGGCGATGACGATTCCGGCCTTGGACTGGACCGGCTGGAAGAGCTTCGCCTTTGCTCGAAAGTAGTTCTCCATGGTGGCGTGATAGTCGAGGTGATCTTGGGTGAGGTTCGTGAAGAGGCCGAGTTCGAACACCACGCCATCGACGCGGTGTTGGTCGAGCGCATGCGACGAGACCTCCATGACAACAACGTCCCCTCCGTCCTCTGCGATTGCAGCGAGACGAAGCGCCAGATCGGTCGACTCGGGGGTTGTGCGTTCACCGGTGAGGGTGCCGATGACGTCGACTCTCACGCCTGCGGTCTCCAGCACGCCGGCCAGCAACGCCGCCGTCGTGGTCTTGCCATTCGTTCCGGTGATCCCGACCATGCGCAGGCGTCGACTCGGGTAGCCGACCCGGGCCGCGGCGAGGTGCGCCATTGCATGCCGCGAGTCGTGTGCAACCAAGAGCGGCACGCCCAATGCCAGAAGGGCATCACGGTCGGCCGCCTCGTCGACGGCCAATGCCGAAGCCCCGGCTGCGACTGCGACCGGCGCAAAGCGATGTCCATCCGCGAGAAGGCCTCGTATGCAACAGAAGATGTCGCCGGCCTCAACGGCGCGGGAGTCGTGGCGTACCGCTCCCACTGTTCGTTTACGGTCGACGGCGGTGACGTTCGACAGATCGAACTCGATCGTCGGATCGATCGCATCGAGCAGCTCGCCCAGACGCATGAACTCAGTCGTCCGTCGTGTCGTCGGAGCCGGCGGACTCGTCGGAAGCGGCCTCGCCATCGCTCGTTGCTTGGATGTCAGCGACGTCGGCGGTGGTGATCGCCTTCTCGCCGTGCTGCGCCTCTGCCGCCGTCGTGGTCGTCGGAGGAATTCGCAGGTATTGGACCGCAAACCGGCTCAGCTCGGCGAAGAGGGGGGCCGCCGCGCGACTGCCTGAATCACGGTCGCCGGAGGGGTCATCCATCACGACCAGAATGGTCACGCGCGGGTCGGCAGCGGGCAGATAGCCGGCGAAGCTGGCGACGTAGTGTTTGCGACCGAGTTCGTCTTCGTAGGTCCCGTTTGCCTGCGGCTTCCAGGACGTTCCGGTTTTCCCGGCCGTGTCGTAGCCCGGAATCGCGGCGTTGGCACCGGTGCCCGATGCGACCACATCGGTGAGCGCCGTGGTCAGCATGGCTGCGGTGCGTTCACTGATCACGCGCCGCGGCTCGGCTTGCGCGTGGGGGGTGAACACCCCGGCAGCGTCGGTTGAACCCTGCACGAGCGTCGGTGCAATCTCGACGCCGCCGTTTGCGATCGTTGCGTACGCAAGTGCCATCTGCATGGGCGTCGTTGCTACACCCTGGCCAATGGCAATCGTCGGCAGCGACGTCGACTGCCAATCGCTGAGCGGGTGAAAGATCCCGCTGCTTTCACTCGGGAAGTCAATCGCCGTGTCGCGGCCGATGCCGAATGCCACCAAGGTCTCGTACAGCGCTTCCTCGCCCAGGTCTTCGGCCCACATGATGGTGCCGACGTTCGACGACTCTCGCAGAATGTCCGCCGGCGTCCACAACATGGTGTCGTGATCGGTGTGGTCGCTGAACGTCTTCCGGTATTCCTCCGAATCGGCGTTGTACGTACGACGATCTGCAACGGCCCGAGCGTCGCCCAGTCCACCCAGATTGTGCTCGAAGACACCCGCAAACGTCAGCGGCTTTGCGATCGAGCCGGGCTCGTAGGTCCACGTCAGTGCCTTGTTCTCCGAACCGACACCGACGAAGCCATCCTCGCTTCGATCCGCGTTCGCCATGGCCAGAACTTCGCCGGTGCGGTTGTCCATCATGATCACGGTGCCGCCCTGCGACCCGGTGGCCTCGACCTGTTCGACCAATCGGCGCTCGGTCTCGAACTGGAGGGTTTGGTCGATGGTCAGGACGAGCGAATCGCCGGTGACCGCCGGGTCGAGATGAAACTCGCCGGTCGGGATCACGGCGCCACTCTTGGTCCGCTCGAAGAGTTTGGTTCCCGGGGTGCCCGTGAGCAGGTCGTCGTACTGCGCTTCGATGCCGCTGATACCGAGGTTGTCCACGTCGGTTCGTCCGAGAATCGACCGCGCAAAGTCCGCCCCGGCGGGGTTGAACCGGCGCGGCTCTTCGTATGCGCCGATGCCATCGAGGGCCAGAGCGTCAACCTCGGCGGCCACCTCGTCGGTCACCTGCCGGGCGATGTAGGCAAAGGCGCGCTCCGGATCGGAGAGGCGGTCGATCAACGTATGGGCCTCGACCCCGACGATCGGCGACAGGGTCATCGCGGTCTCCGTCGGGTCGGTGATGAGTCGCGGGTCGGCCCAAATGGTGTTCTGTGCCACCGATACCGACAGCACGAGTCCGTTGCGGTCGACCACGGTGCCACGATTTGCGGGCAGCGGAATTTCGCGGAGGTGTTGCCGGTCGCCCCATTCCAAGAATGCATCGGACTCGACCAGCTGCACCTGGGCCAGGCGAGCGCCGAGCGCTATCGCCATCACGATCAGCATCGCCGCGGTGACCCGCAGCCTGATCGGTGGCATGGAGTAGTCGGAAGGTCCGCCGAGCCGAGCGGCCGTCACGACTCTTCCGTTCCGGTGTCGCTATCCGTGCCGGTGGCGGCATCTGAGCCGACTCCCGCGGCGCCGTCCGACGGCGGGCCATCGGGGCGATCCGATCCGGGGAACGGATCGGCGCCGGGCGGATCGAGTGGTGCGTCCAGTTGACCGGGAACGATCGGCGCGAGGAACACCCGGTTGTCGGGTGGACCCATCGCGACCTTGACCGACGCTTCGGCCAGGATGCGGGCCGGCGCCTCGAGCGATGCCACCTCGAGCAACAGGTCGGCCTCGACCGCCCGGGCGACATCGAGGCTTCGTTGGGTGTCGTCGATGCCGACTTCTGTTTGGATCAGCAGGGTCTGCACGGCCGCAGCCGCGAAGACCACGAACATCACCGACACGATCACGCCGATCCCGACCCAACCGGCCCGACCACGCTTGGGCGCCGGAGCGACCTCTCGGAGATGCGGACGCCGTGGGGCGGGCCCGCGCGCTGCCGGCGCAGCGTTGCGGTGTGTTGCGGCGCTCATGAATCACTCCGGCTCGGCACTGCGGTCTGACGTTCGATGGCCCGAAGTCGAGCGCTTGTCGAGCGGGGATTTCGCTCTTGTTCCTCATCGCTTGCGGCTCGACCCTTGCGCCAGAGCAGCGAGCACGCCGGGGGCTCGAGTTCGGGCAACCGAGGATCTCGATCGAGACCGGCGGCATGCCAGAAACAATCCTTCACGATGCGGTCTTCTCCCGAGTGATAGGCGAGCACCGCTCCGCGCCCACCAACGGCCAAATGATCGATGGCCTGCTCGATGGCTGTGGGCAGGATGTCCAGTTCCCGATTGACCTCGATCCGCAGCGCCTGAAAGGTTCGTTTTGCCGGATCACCGCGTCGTCGGTCGCGTGCCGGGGTGGCCTCGCGGACGACCTCGGCCAATGCGTCGGTTCGATCGAGCGGGCGGGCGGCAACGATCGCCTTGGCGATTCGACGGGCGTTCTTTTCATCCCCGAGGTCGCGCAGGACCCGCGCCAACTCGTGCTCGGGATAGGTGTTCACCACCTGTGCAGCCGTGACCCCGGCCGATGCGTCCATGCGCATGTCGAGTGGACCATCGAACCGATAGCTGAACCCTCGTTCGGGGCGGTCGATTTGCGGCGAGCTGACGCCGAGATCGAAGAGAAAGCCGGAGATGTCGTCGTGGCCGAGGCTTTGCAGCTGGGCCCCGATGTCATCGAACCGACAATGCACCAACGTCGCGCGCTCGCCGTAGGCCCCAAGACGTTGTCCGGCGGCGCGCAACGCGTCGCGGTCTTGGTCGAGGCCGACGATGGACAAATCGGACCGGGCGTCGAGGATGGCCTGGCTGTGGCCGGCTCCTCCGAGCGTCGCATCGACGACGACTCCTGCCGGTACGGGCGCAAAGACATCGAGAATTTCGGCAACCATGATCGGATCGTGCTGGAAGCCGTCAGTCACGGTTCCACGCAGCACGGCGGCGTTGCCCCCACCGTTCCGGGACCGGCGACAGCTTCGAATCAGCGGCCTTTCGACTACCCCATCGATGGCGCGCCTGGACCGCGGGCTCGGCGACATCTCGTAGGTCGATCGGGGCCGCATCGGTGAGGTCGAGATCCTCGTCGGCCACGACACCCTCGTTCGCAAGATCTGCCTCGGGGTGACCCTGGCCGGACGCGTTGAAGTGCGGGGAAGTGGACATGGCGAACGTCGGACTCGAGACCGCCCGTCGACACATCGTCGAACGGGTGTGGGGGCCTCTGGAATACGTTGGCTCGATCATCGGCAGTCCCCCGGTCAACGGGCGCACGTCGGGATTTCTCCCCGATCGAGCTGATGGCAAGCGGGCGGAGTAGGGGCTTCCATCTGTCAACCGGGAGACTGCCGATGATCGAGCTGTGTATTACTGGGTCCGAGCTGGTCCTTTCTTGGCTGATATGGCTTGGTGCGGGCTCATGCGATCGTCAGATCCCCAGGCCCTGGGAAAGTACGTCGCCCATTACGGCGTCGAGTTCGCTCTGTTCCGTCGACCAGGTGGCCTGGTCCCAAATTTCGACGTGGTCGTTGGCGCCGAGCAGCACCACCTCGCGCTCGAGCGAAGCGAAGGATCGCAATCGTTCCGATATCAACACCCGGCCCTGCTGGTCGAGACTCACCTCGTCCGACGCTGCGGTAAGCCCCCGCACCACCCGACTCTGAATCTCGCCGAGGCGAGCTCGTTCGGTCAGCCGGGCGAGCAACGAGTCGAAGTTCTCGGGAGTCCACAGCGCCAAGCACTGGGAGCCGTTCGGGCTGAGGATCGCGTTCTGCGACAGATGGCCGCGGAACTTCGACGGGAGCACGAGGCGCCCCTTCTTGTCGAGCGTGTGCTCGAACGTTCCGACGAATGCCGTCATGGTGCCTCCTCTCCCACGTGTCGAGAGCAACCACCGAAGCCTTCTGCGATGGGGGTTGCTCGTTCATGTGTGGCACATTATGGGCATTCCCCCCACAATGCAAGCTTTTCGCCCCACTTTATGGGTTTTCGCCGATCTGGTGTGCCAATTTGCGGCGCGACAGACCCAACGATCGTTGCAATTGCAGCTCAGTCGTGCCCGTGGGGCCGGGTGGGGGCCGGTGGGGCGTTTTTTTAGGGAAGGGCGGCCAAGAAGGCTTGGACGACGTCCTCGGCCCGGAGGCGAGGGGCGCCCGGGCGGTTCAAACCGCCGGCTACCGGCCGAAGATCCTCGAGGGCAGTCCCCCGGTCCGGCGCGGCGAACAACAGGTCGGCGTACGGCGCCGGGTCCCACTCGAGCAGCGCCAGGCACTGGAACCGAGCCCCAAACCGAGTTCGACGCTGCGACAAACCGACCACTTTGGCTCCGTCGGGGTCCATGACCTCGCCCGGCCCCCGACCGGCGAAGCACACCAAGGCGCCAAACCGACCGCACTCCAACGCTCCCCGATGCACCTCGGCCGACACGCCGAAGCCCCGCACGACATCAGCCCACACGTCGCCCAGCCATTCGAACGACGCGCCGACGTCGTCGACCCAGAGCGTGTCCTCGGGCGAGATCATCACATCGATCCAGACCGTGTCGGCGCCGCCGACGACAACCGCTCCCCCGCCGGAGCGTCGACGTACGACCTCGACCGTGTCGCCGAAGACGATTTCCGGGGTCTGTCGGCTGCCCAACACCAGCGCACGGTGTGTGGGCCGGCACCACCAGACGCGCCGCGGAGCGCCCGACCCACGGGAGGACGCGGTCTCGAACGGATCGAGCCCGTGCATGTCGCCCGGCGCTCCACGCAACGATTGACCAACCCAGCCGAGTGGAGCCCCTGCGAGCGGGGAAAATTCGATCAAGGACCCTACGCGCTCTGGCGGTCGCCATATTCGAGGTACGGCTCCCAGGTATCCGGAAGGTTTCCTGCCGCAACCCGGAACCACGTCGCCTGGCGAGGTGGGGTCGGCTGCGTTCGGAGCCGCATCGTTGTTTCGGAGAGGAGACGGTCACGCTTGTGCGTGTTACACGGCCGGCACGCTGCGACAACATTGTCCCAGGTATTGGTGCCGCCCCGACTGGACGGCACGATGTGATCGATACTTTCCGCCGTGCCGCCGCAGTACTGGCACGTGTTCTCGTCACGCGCGAAGACGGCCCGCCGATTGATCGACCGGCGCCGCGGATAGGGAACCTTCACGAATCGAGAGAGGCGCACCACCGACGGGACGTCGAACACCAACCGCTCGCTGTGCACCTGCTGACCGCTTGCCACGACCGTTTCCGCCTTCTCCGCGAGCAGTAGACATACCGCCCGTCGAGCTGACACCACACACAACGGCTCGAATGTCGCGTTCAACACCAAGACCCTCATGCGATACGAAGGTAGTGCTTGGGCGTTGGTCCTGTCGTGTCGTTTGCCGCTGTCAAAAGCGTTTGCACCACGCCAGGTACGTCACGACGTCTTTCACGTCGGGCGACGCCTTGGGGTCGCCGTACATGGTCTGGAACCGAAACGCGAGATAGCTCGCATCTGGCAACGGAAGGAACGGAGGCTTCGTCCACCAACGCGATGGAGCGAGCACAAAGATCTGTCGCACCGCCGTGCTCCACAGCTGCGGCCGAATGAGCACCCCGACGAACGCCTGCGCTATCCACATTCGCAAGCCCCCATCAACGAGACCACATCAACGAGACCACAGCAAGGAAACCATCACGAACTACCGAGCGCGTCGAGATGGCGCCAACCCAACGCCGCAGCCCCGAGCAGCGGGCCGTGTTCCAACGTGGATCGAACGATCTTCACGTCGCGGGCATAGGAGATCTGGACCAGTCGATCGATCTCGGCTTGGGCCGCGTCGATGAAGGCGTCGCCGAACCCGAGCGCCACCGAACCGGCGACGACCGCGAGATCGAGGTCGAGCAGAATCGCGGCGTGCGCCACCCCCCGTCCAACCATGACGCCGGTCCGTTCGCGCACCGCCACGCTGGCTTCGCGCGCTGGCTTTCCCGTTATCAACGCGATACTGGTACCGGATGCCTCGGCCTCGAGGCATCCCATTGCACCGCACACACAGGTGCGGCCATCTTGTTCGACGACGATGTGCCCGAGGTGGCCGGCGTTGCCATCGGCCCCGTTGAGCAAGTGGCCATCGACGATCAGTCCGGCGCCGACACCGGTCGAGACCACCATCGCCAAGTAATTGTCGTGTCCGGCCGCGGCACCCAGCCATCCTTCACCGAGCGCGTACGCCTTGGCGTCGTTGTCGACCACGACGGGAAGACCGGTATGCGCTTCCAGTCGACCCAGAAGTGGGAAGTCACGCCAGCCCGGAATATTCAGCGGCGAAACCGTGACGCCACCGGCACGCATCGGGCCGCCACACCCAGTACCGACGACACCGAGGTTTCCGCTCGCCAGGATCGGATCGATCATCGCGCACAGCGAACCGAACAGCACCTCTGCGTCGTCGGTAATCGGTGTGGGTGTGCGATCGGTAGCGACAACAGTACCCGAACGGTCGATTCGGGCCGCGGCCAACTTCGTGCCGCCGATATCGATCGCGAGACAATCGGGGCCTGACGAGGCCTGTTCGAGCGTGGTCACAGCGCCACAGCGTACTGTCCGCCACCGCTCGCCAAGCGAACCGATCTACGCTGACCCCCACATATCATCACCCCTCTCCATCGAATCTCCATCGAATAGGCCTACATGAGCGTTCACGACACCCAGACCAGAACCTTTGGCGAGATGTTTGGCGCAGTGTGCGAAAACGTCGGCCGCTTCATTCGGGGGAAAGACGACGTCATTCGCCTGGTCGGCTTGTGCCTGGTGGCCGACGGGCACATCCTGATCGAGGACGCTCCGGGCCTGGGCAAGACGAGCCTCGCAAAGGCGCTGGCCGCCTCGGTGCAGGGTTCGGTCGGGCGAGTGCAGTTCACCCCCGACCTGCTTCCGGCCGATGTGGTCGGCGCGAGCGTATGGAACCGCTCCAACGGTGAATTCGAGTTCCGCTCCGGGCCGATCTTCAACAACATCATCTTGGCCGATGAGATCAATCGTGCATCACCCAAAACGCAGTCGGCCCTGCTCGAAGCCATGGCCGAGCGGCAGGTCACCATCGATGGCACCACGCACCGATTGGCCCGACCGTTCCTGGTGATCGCGACCCAAAACCCCATCGAACACGCAGGCACCTATCCGCTGCCGGAGAGTCAGCTCGATCGATTCCTCATGCGCTTGTCGATGGGCTACCCCGACCGCGTCGCCGAACTCGACATCTTGACCCAACACGGCGCCACCGATGACGAGACCCTGATGGCTCAGCTGCAGCCGGTACTCACCATCGGCGAGGTCACCGCTATGCAGCACGCACTTTCCAGCGTGCACATCGATGGCGGCCTACAGGGGTACCTGGTCGACCTGGCCACCGCGACGCGCCGCCACCCCATGTTGGCCCTGGGTATGTCACCCCGAGCGGTTCTGGCGCTCCAACGCGTGTCCCAGGCCCTCGCGGCCGCTAGCGGCCGCGACTATGTCACCATCGACGACGTGAAAGCCCTGGCGCCCTACGTCATCACCCACCGGTTGGTTGTGGGCGCCGACGCCCAGCTGCAAGGCGTCGATGCCGCCAACGTTCTCAACGAAATCTTGGCCCGCGTGCCGGTGCCAGCGCCCGGCGTTCACTGATGCCCACCCGCGCCGGTTGGGCCACCCTGGTGCTCGGCGGTACCGGAGTCGCTCTGGGCCGCGTCTTCGGGTTCCTCGAGCTCTTCCTCCTGGGACTCATCGCCATCGCCCTGGTGATCATTTCCTGGGCGTACGTCCGGCTCAGACGCCTCAAGCTCGAGATCTCGCGAACGATCACCCCGAACCGGGTCGCCGCCAGCTCGGCAGCCCGGGTGGAACTCA
>CBESNZ010000074.1:0-11047 GCA_965531045.1 uncultured Acidimicrobiales bacterium | reverse complement strand
TGGCTGTACGGCCAACCGTCGTCGCCGGCCAACACCGCCGCCGGCTACCACACCGAGCTCATTCTTCACGGCCGAGACCTCGGCCGACTCACCGGCGCAAAACCGAAGCTCACCCGCCGCGCCGCGCTCGCCGGCCTGAAACAGCAGATGGCGCTGACCTCGGCGTTCGTCGATCCGGCCAAAGCGGCCAAGCTGACCGGGACCTACGGGCTGCACTTTCGCGGCGGCGCCGACTACACCTTCCGGGTGGCCGACGGATCCATCGCGGTGCTCCCTGGCCGGCCCGACAAGGCCGATGCACGAATCAACGCCGCCCCCGAGGCGTTCCTCATGGTGTCGATGGGTCGAATGGGCAATCTGCACGCAGGTCTGCTCGGCAAGATCATCGGCTATGGCCGCAAACCGTGGCGTCTCATCGCCCTCGGCAACGTCGCCGTCGACGGCGTGTAGGTTCGCCCCCCATGCGACCACCAGCCCCGCACATTCCCCGCCAAGCCGACGAGCGCACGACGCTTCTGGCGTTTCTCGACTACTACCGCGCCGCCCTCGTCGATCGTTGCTACGGCCTCGACCATGACCAGCTGCAGCGTGCACCCACAGCGTCATCGCTCACGCTGTCGCGCCTCGTCGGACACATGGCCTACGTGGAGTACATCTGGTTCCGCGACCGCCTCGACGATCGGGGTATCCCAGAACCGTATGCCTCGATGGACTGGGATGCCGACCCCGACGCCGAGATGACCCGCGCGCAAACCTTGTCCGTCGCCGAACTCTTTGCCGAGTTCAATACCGCCGTCGCCGAGGCCGATACGCGCATCGCCGCGGCCGACTCACTCGATCAGCTGTCCATCCGGCCGCACCCCTCGGGCGAACACTGGAGCCTCCGCTGGATCCTGGTGCACATGATCGAGGAGTACGCCCGCCACGCCGGCCACGCCGACCTCATTCGCGAGGGCATCGACGGGGACGTGCTGTAGCTGGACTCGCGGGCGGGGCATCTTCAGTGCGGTTCGTAGCGGCCGGACTCGATATCGGCTTTGTCCTCGACGAGCGCAGCGGCGAGCGCCCGGCCGACTATGCGACGAAGCACCGGTACGGCGAGTGACAACGGGAACCGCAGCGGAGCCGACAGCGTTGCTGTCACCACGGTCGTCTGTACGTGGCTCGCCTCCTCCGTGGTCGCGCCGACCCAGGTCGGGACGGCGTTCTTCCCAGCGAAATCGAAGCTGAGCGTTCCGCCCGAGAACTGGCCCTTGGTCACCTTGTTGACCAGCGGCCCCTCATCGACGAGTTCCAGCTCGAACTCTTGGTGCGACCGCAGCGGGCCCACGTGGGTGACCTGCTCGTAGCGACACCTGGTTGCGTCTTGCTCGAGGACCCGAAACACCACGCCGTGGTGCACGCCGGCCGCTGCGTGATGCGCCACGTCAGCGAACTGACGCCGCACGACGTCGGCCAGCGCGTCGATGACAATGTGCTCCTGCACCTCGAACAATGCCATAACGCACCTTAGCGAAGTGTTCGACGGCGTCGGACCGCTGCCGTGGAAGATCTAGCCCAGGCGGCTGAGGAGGTACTGCCCGTACGTGTTCTTGGCCATCGACTCGCCGGCTTCGCGCAGCTGATCATCGGAGATCCAACCGTTCTCCCAGGCGATCTCTTCGAGGCACGCAATCTGGGCGTTCTGGCGATGCTGGATGACCTTGACGAACTCGGCCGCCTCGATCATCGAGTCGAACGTGCCGGTGTCGAGCCAGGCGTAACCGCGGTTGAGCTGCATCACGTCGAGCTGTTGACGCTCGAGGTAGTAGTCGATCACCGAGGTGATCTCGTACTCGCCGCGCGCTGACGGCTTTACCATCTCGGCTGCCTCGACCACGTTGTTGTCGAAGAAGTAGAGGCCGGTCACCGCCCAGTTGCTCTTGGGGAAATCGGGCTTCTCGGTCACCGCAGTCGGCTTGCCGTCGTCGTCGAGCTCGACGATGCCGTATCGCTCCGGGTCGCGCACGTGGTAGCCGAAGACGGTGGCTCCCTGCTCTTTCTGCGCCGCCGAGGTGACCAAACCGGACAATCCAGCGCCGTAGAACAGGTTGTCACCGAGCACCAAGCAGGCCCCATCGCCGTCGAGGAAGTCCGCCCCGAGGGTGAACGCCCGAGCGAGGCCGTCGGGAACGTGTTGCACCGTGTACGAAAGGTTGATGCCCCACTGACTTCCGTCGCCGAGGAGCCGCTGGAACGCCGCCTGGTCCTCGGGCGTCGTGATGATGAGGATGTCGCGGAGCCCCGCCAGCATCTGCACCGAGATCGGGTAGTAGATCATCGGCTTGTCGTACACCGGAAGCAGCTGCTTCGACGCGCCTCGGGTGATCGGATGCAACCGACTCCCGGTACCACCCGCCAAGATGATGCCTTTCACAATGCTGAGCCTTTCGAAGCCGTGATCCGACGCGCTGTGCTGCGCCAACCCGTGAGGGTACCGCGCACCTCAGTCGTTCTCCAGGTTGGGCGCTTACGCGTCGGCCCCGAGCTCTTGCATCACCGCATCGGGGATGTCGAAGTTGGCGAACACGTCCTGGACATCTTCGTTGTCGTCGAGCACGTCGATCAGGGTGAGCACCGACTTCGCGGCACCCAAATCGTCGAGTTCGATTGTCTGCGTGGGCAGCATTGTGACATCGGCCGACTCGAACGCGATCTTGGCCGCTTCGAGCGCATCGCGGAGCCCGTTGAGATCCGTGGGCTCACACGTGAGCTGCCAGGTGTCTCCCTCGTCGACGAGATCCTCGCCGCCGGCTTCGAGAGCGACCATCATCAGCTCGTCCTCGTCGATATCGCGGGACAAGACCACGACACCTTTGCGCTCGAACTGCCAGGAAACCGCCCCGGGTTCGGCCAGCGTGCCGCCGTTTTTCTGCAGCAAACTGCGAATGTCGGAACCGGTCCGGTTGCGGTTGTCGGTCAGGACCTCGACGAGCAGCGCCACACCGTGGGGCGCATACCCCTCGTAGGTGATGGGCTCGTAGCTGACGCCCTCGAGCTCGCCGGTGCCGCGTTTGACTGCTCGCTCGATCGTGTCGAGCGGCACCGACGCGTCACGGGCCTTCTGGAACATCGTGCGCAGCGTCGGATTGGCGTCTGGATCGCCGCCACCGGTCCGAGCGGAGACCTCGACCTGCTTGATCAGCTTGGCGAAGAGCTTGCCGCGTTTCGCGTCGGCGGCGCCCTTCTTGTGCTTGATTGTTGCCCACTTGGAATGGCCTGACACCGGCGGTTCCCCCTGTTGCTCTGGCCGTAGCTTACCGGTTCACAACCGAGCGCAAGAACAAGTCGTGCACGCGGTAGTCGCCCGCGAGCTCGGGATGAAACGCCGCCGCCCAAATCGAACCCTGTCGGCACAGCACCACATCGTCGTCGTACGTCGCGAGCACCTCGACCTGGTCGCCGACTCGCACCGCTCGCGGTGCTCGAATGAATACCGCCGGGAAGACCCCCTGGAGCCCTTCCACGGTGAGACCGGCCTCGAACGACTCGAGCTGTCGACCGTAGGCATTGCGACTGACATCGATGTCGATGGCCGAAAACGACCGCTGGTCGTCACGGCCCTCGAGGATCTTGTGGCCGAGCAGGATCATTCCGGCGCAGGTCCCGAAAACCGGCAAGCCCGCGGCGATCGCCTGGCTCAATGGATCGAACAGGCCCGACGACTCGAGCAGCATCGACATCGTTGTGGATTCGCCGCCCGGAAGGATGAGCGCGTCGCAACGCGCCACGTGTTCCTGGGTACGGACTTCGAACGCGTCGTGGCCCAACGCCCGGCAAGCGCCAACGTGAAGAGCAAAGGCCCCTTGGAGGGCGAGGACACCGACGTTCACGACAGGCTCTGAACCGGTGGCTACCAGCCGCGTTCGGCGAGTTTGACGTCGAGCTTGCCGATTTCGAGACCCGGCATCGCCGTACCGAGACCGGTCGACACCTTGGCCAGAATGTGGGCGTCCTGGAAGTTCGTGGTCGCCTCGACGATGGCCTTGGCCCGCAGCGCCGGGTTGTCGCTCTTGAAGATGCCGGAGCCGACAAAGACCGACTGGGCGCCGAGTTGCATCGCCAACGCGGCATCGGCCGGTGTAGCCAACCCGCCGGCACAGAACATCGGCACGGGCAGTTGGCCGGTCTCGGCGACCTCTTGCACGAGGGGCAGCGGTGCTTGCAGCTTCTTGGCCCAGTCGAACAACTCGGCATGATCGGCCTGGCCGACCTTCTTGATATCACCGATGATGGAACGAAGATGGCGAACCGCCTCGACCACATTGCCGGTGCCGGCTTCGCCCTTGGAACGAATCATGCACGCTCCTTCGCTGATGCGGCGGAGCGCTTCACCGAGATTGGTCGCGCCACAGACAAACGGCACGGTGAACGCCCACTTGTCGATGTGATGGGCCTCGTCGGCCGGGGTGAGCACTTCGGATTCGTCGACGTAATCGACCCCGAGCGCCTGGAGGATCTGCGCCTCGACGAAGTGCCCGATGCGGGCCTTGGCCATGACGGGGATGGTGCAGACCTCTTGGATGCCCTGGATCATTTCGGGATCGGACATCCGGGCGACACCACCATCGCGGCGGATGTCGGACGGCACTCGCTCGAGGGCCATGACGGCCACCGCGCCGGCGTCTTCGGCGATCTTGGCCTCGTCGGGAGTGACGACGTCCATGATGACGCCGCCCTTCAGCATTTCGGCAAGGCCACGCTTCACCAGCGGGGAGCCGGTCTGACGATCGGAAACTGACTGCTCGGACATGCCCGCAGCCTACCGTCGCGAGCGGGGGACGCTACTCCCCCGCAGGTTCCTCTTGCTCGACCAACGCGGCGAAGAACTGCACCTGCTGGGCGTCGCTGACGGTGAGCACCTGCGCTTGTCCGATGCTTGGCAACGCCACCCACGTCGGGCCGGGCGACAGCCCGATTTCGTTGCCATCGGCGTCGGTCAATGTGTAGGGATCCGTCGGCAGCTCACGGGTCCACGTTGCCCGGACCACGCCGCCCCGGGTCAACACGATCGCCGAGCCTTCACCGACCGTGATCGCAAGCGGTGACGCAGCATCGGCGCTACTTCGGCGATAGCTGACTTCGAGCACGACGACGTTGGTGGGTGCGATCTGATCGCCTTCGGCGTCGAGGTGGCGACGCCCGGATTGATACCGCAGCCACGTGCCGGAATCGTTGCTCCAGACATAGTCGACGACGACCTTCGATGAGTAGCGGAGTTGCACGCCTCCGCCCTGGCCGAGCACCTCGTCGGCCGCGGCATAGCCGAAGATCTGTTGCGGCGAGGTGAGGCGATCGGCCGCGGCATCGAGCAGGTCGACCGTGCGAATCACCAGGTTGTGCGGAGCGGGGCGATCGGCAACCCGAAAGCCCGCCGCCGGCAGGTCGATCACGACGTCGAAGGGCTGTACCGACCCGGCTTCGCGGGCCGCCTGCACCTCGGCCCGGACTCCGGAGTTGCTGCCGGCGTAGCCGAAGATCGGCGCTCCGAGATTCGCGAGCAATTGGAGATCGCTCTCGCGGGCGGAGCGCGAGGGGCCGATGTTCTCCGGCAGATCGGAGTGGTACACCGCAAGGAATCGGGTGAGAGCGTTTTCGACCTGTATCTCGAAGACGATGTCCGCGTTGCCGAGGCCGATCTGCGGCCAGGCCTTTTCGTCATTGTCGATTTTGACTGCAACAGCTGGCTGCTCGAGCAGCGCCTCATCGGTCAGTTCAACCCCGGTGTAGGGGTCGATGATGCGATCATCCTCGGGCCCGGGAAGTGCCTGTTGAATGAACGGCGACTCTTCGGGCGGAATGTCCTCGTCGGCGATTTGGCCGTCGATCGAGCTGCTCGGTCCTGCCGAATCGTCGCTGCACGCGCCGATCAGCAGCGCACCAAGCGCGAAAACCCCGAACCAGATACGAACTCTGCGCATTACAACTCCCGTAAGTGGGCAATGCGATCTTGCATTGCTGGGTGTGTCGTCGTCATCACGCCCGGCCCGGCTGGGCCGGGATCGTCGAGCCACAGGTGCGCCGAAGCCGGCCGCACTCCGGCCACCTCCGTCGACCCCTCGAGAAGTGTTTGGTACGCACGTACCAAACCCGGTGGGAACCGGGTTATTTGCACACCGGCCCAATCCCCGCCGAAGACATCGACATCGCCGAGTACGTACTCGCGCAACACCCGCCGTGATCCGAGGGTGGGCGCGAGACGCACGAGTCGTGCGCTGAGCGTCGCATCCTCGACCGGGGTATCTCGGGTCACGAGGAGCTGATGCGCCATGAGCGCTTCGGTTTCCATGCGACCGATCGATTCGATCAGACCGCGGGTGAGCACCATGGACGAGTCGTTGCCATGCCCGGCGATGACCGCGGCATTACGAGCGTCGGTGTCGACCATGTACATGTCGGGCAAGGCAAAGCCGTGCGACACGCAGAGGCCCTCGACGATGTTGTCCAGCGTGGGATATGTGCCGGCAGCGATCGGTTGCGCGTTCCATGCGGTGAGGAGCGAGTCGTCGGCGCTACTGAGAAGGCGCCACGCGGCGGCCGCACCCAGCAGGAGACCGATGATGGCAGTGAGCCAGATCGGCAGACCGACGACGTTGAGCACAATCGCAGTGAGGAGAAACACACTGAGCGCGATCGCCGCAACAACCGTGTGCGCTCGGGACAAAGACATGAACGCGAGACTAGCGGCGCGATCACCCGTCGAGGGCGCAGCGGACCGCAAGTTTCTGGTGCCGTTCGCTACTCGCCGAAGTTGACAGCGACCGGGCCGCGATTGTCGCCGTCGGTCTCGAAGTACTCACGCCCGGTGAAGCGGAACATGTTGGCAAACACGAGGCCCGGAAACTGCTCGATTGCCGTGTTGTACTTGAGAACCGAGTCGTTGTACGCCTGACGGGCAAAGGCGATACGCCCTTCGGTTCCGGTGAGCTCTTCTTGCAGTTCGAGGAAGTTTTGGTTCGCCTTGAGGTCGGGATAGGCCTCGGACACGGCGAAGAGCGACTTCAGCGCACCGCTGAGCATGTTCTCCGACTTCGCCTGCTCGGCGGGGCCGCTTGCGGAAACGGCCATGTTGCGAGCCTGGATGACCGCTTCGAGGGTTTCGGATTCGTGCGTTGCGTATCCCTTGACCGTCTCGACGAGGTTCGGGATGAGGTCGTAGCGGCGCTTGAGTTGCACGTCGATTTGCGCCCATGCGTTTTCCACCCGGTTCCGCAATCGAACCAAACCGTTGTATTGGCCAATGGCGAACAACACCAGCAGCACGACGACGCCGACGAGAATGAGAACGTAGAGCAAGATGCCTCCTTGGGGCTTCTGGCCATTCTAGTTCAGCAGTCTTGCACTTCAGCAGTCTTGCACTTCAGCAGTCTTGCACTTCAGCAGTGTTGTAGTTCAGAAGTGTTGCCTGGCAATCTCGCAATAGGCGTCGAGATAGATGGCGGCCAATCGCTGCATCGACAACGCCTCGGCTCGGGCGAACCCCGACTCGACCAGTCGCTGCGAGCGAGCCGCATCGGTCAACACGGCATTGATCGCGGTCGCCAGAGCTCGCGGTTCTCCCGGCGGCACCAGGATCGCATCGCGGCCCCCGCGGGCGACATTGGCGTAGCCGGGCAGGTCGGATGCGACGACTGGCGTTCGAGCGGCCATCGCCTCGAGCAACACGATGCCGAAGGACTCGCCGTGCATCGACGGCGCGCAGAAGACGTCGGCTCCCTTGATTCGCGCGATCTTTTCGGTGTCCGAGATTCGACCGAGCCACGTGATGCGTGGATCACCGGCAACGTCGGTCTTCAGCCGTTCGGTTTCCGGACCGTCGGACGCGATCTGCAGTGACACGTTCGGGCCGAGGTCGGACATGGCCCGCAGCAGAACCTCGAGGCCCTTGCGCGGTTCGTGACGTCCGATGAAGAAGATCGTCGGACCGTCGAACTTATAGGGGACGACCTGTTCGTATTGGGCAACCTCAACGCCGTTGAAGACGACCTCGTAATCGCCGCCGAGCGCTGCGTCGGCCATTTGGAGCGCGTCGTCGGACACGGCGAAGGCTCGATCGATGTGGGTGCGAGCCCAACGACACGGCGGATTGAGGAGGTCGTAGGCCAAACTGCCACCGGCGGCATGAAACGTTCCTACGATGGGCGCCGGCTTCCAACACAAGGCGAGCAACGTCGGCCCGGGCGACAGTGGTTCGTGAAGGTGCAGGACGTCGAAGGCGCCATTTCGCAGTGCACGGAAGGTTCGCAGCTGTGCAGAGATATCGGGGGCGATCGGGGCGACCGATCCGTTGGCTGCCGTCGGAATGCTGTTGCCCAGGGGAAGCACCCCGGCGTCGGGGGGCGGACCGTCACAGGGCCCGAGCACCCGCACGTCGACGTTCATGCGCCGCAACGCGCGGGCGAGGCCGAGGATCTGCCCTTGGACGCCACCGGGCAACGTCAGGCTGTAAGGGCTGATGATGCCGACGCGCACGGTGCAAGGCTAGCGGCCGGCCTCGTAGCCGTCGTCGCTCGGCCAGTTCGGTTGCATCATGTGCCACTGCTCCGGTTCGGCCGAAATCAGTATTTCGAGCTCGCGGGCGAGTACTTGTGTGATGCGGGCGACGTCGTCGCGGAATTTGCCCTGCCGTTCGATCACCAGTTGCGGCCGCACTACAGCGTGACACCCGCGTTTCGCGGTGTACACGGTCGACGGGAAAACCGGGGCCCCCGTGCGGAGTGCGATGGCGGCAGGGCCGGCGGGCAGCAAGGTGCGCTCGCCGAAGAATTCGACCTCGACAGCGGCAGCATCGCCGACGTGGCGATCGCAGACCAGCACCGTGATGTGTTTTTCAGCGATCGCCTTCACCACCGCGGGGCCCGCTTGCGGTCCGAGCGGCACGACGCTGAGGCCAAGGGATTGCCGCATGTCGAGGAACCACTCGAACAACTCGGGTGGTTCGAGCTTTTCGACCACACAGGTGACCTGGTGGCCACGCGCCCGGGTCAGCCAGAATCCGGCCCACTCCCAACTGCCGAGATGCGGCATGGCCAGGATCGGACCCTTCCCGGCCTTGATTGCATCGACCAGCAGTTCGTACCCGTCGGCCGAGAAGTCGCCGTCGAGTTCGGCGACGGTCATCGAGGGCAGCCGAAATGACTCGTGGTAGTAGCGGGCGTAGTTGGCGAAGACCTGATCGACCTTCTGGAACGCCTCTCGTTCGCTGAGGCGGCGGCCGTACACGCGCTCGAGGTTCTTCCGCACGAGCGCCCGACGCTTCCGATCGGCATGACCGGCAAACCAGCCGACCTGTTTGGCGGCGGCTTCGCCGATGGGGCGCGGGACGATACGGGCGAGAGCGCTCCCGGCCCGATACGCAGCGGTCACGTTGGCGGTCGCGCCGGCGATGCCGAACTCAGCGATCGCGGCGGCTGGCCCGCTTGGCCTGGGTCGTGGCCCGACGGGCCTGCCACTCGTTGCGTCGGTTCTCGCGTACGGCACGCCGCCGCACCATGCGTTCGGTCATCGCGTCCTCGGGAACGGCCGCCGTGGCCTGCTTCCAGACCTTGGCGAAACGTTGGATTGCCGTGATGGCGGTGAGGACGGCCATGACCCACAACACCGGTATGAGGATCTCGTTGAAGAGCAGGCCGAAACCCAGCACGATGAACCGCTCGGCACGCTCCATGATGCCGCCCTTGGCGTCGAAGCCCAGTGATTCGGCTTTGGCCCGTTGGTACGAGATGAGCATCGCCATGGCCATGAGCGCCACCGGCAGCATCACCATCTGGTCGCCGCGACTGTCGGATAGATGCCACGCGACGCCGCCGAACAGCAGCGCATCGGTGAGTCGATCGGACACCGAGTCGAGGTAGGCGCCGCGTACCGACGACGTGCCGGAGGCCTTGGCCACCGCACCGTCGAGCGCATCGGGGATACCGGTGAGGATGAGGAACAACAGGCCGAGTCGGAGATGTCCCGAGCCGATCGCTACCGCGGCCGCCGTTGCGAACCCGATGCCGACCATGGTGACCTGGTCGGCGCTGATGCCGGTTCTCTGCAAGGACGCCCCGATGGGTGTGAGCCCTTTGTCGACTGCGACGCGCCAGTTTCCGTCAAACATGGCTTTGAGCGTATCCGACCGGCCGCCTTCCCCATGGCCAGGACCCGCGTCCGTGGTCGGCGCAACGGCAACCGCGACGAGCGCGCCGCGCAGCCCGGATAGGGTCGACGCATGGCTGACGACGAATTCTCCGACCTGAAACCGGCCCAAGTAGCCCAGACGCTGCGGTCGCTCCCCCGCCGCGTTCGCGAAGCGTTGGCGCAACGGATCGATCGCGCTCCCGAGTCGTTTGTCCACATTGTCGGTCCCGGCGGCGACTCGGTGCTCGATCTGCTCTCGCATGGAGCGAGCACGATTGCGATCATCGACCGGGCGTTGGAGCAAACCCTGATCTCCGATTCGCCGACCGTGCCCGCCGCCGTGGCCGACCCGGCCGAACGGCATTTCGACCGTGCACCGCTTTCGCTCCACGACGTGCTCGAATTGTTGGACGACAGCGTCGAAACGATGGCCGGCCGTATCGATGCGGCCGCACCCTCGGACTGGCTGCGCACGGCCAACCTGACCGGCGGCGGGGCGATCGCCGCCGACGAGATCGCCATCGAGGCTGCCCGAACCGGGGTCAAGATGCTGCGGGCCGTCACTGCGCTCGTCGTTGAAGTCACCGCCTAGCTACGCTGCTCACGTGACCGATCCCGATCTCGAAGAACTCGAAGAACTCGAAGAAGTAGCGGCCGTCTCCGACGACGAGGTGCGCGACGAACTGCCCGCCGACCTCGACATCACGGCGCTCGACACGCCATACGAGTTCCCGAACAACAGCCGACGGCGGGTGCCCGGAGTTTTGTACCTCCTCATGGGTGCGGGCGCGATCCTGGCCTGGTTCCTCACCGATGGCGACAACCCGGTGCTGGTGAACAGCGGCATGTTGCTGGGCGGTATCGGCCTCGTCATCTTCGGCCTGTA
>CBESNZ010000073.1:0-11134 GCA_965531045.1 uncultured Acidimicrobiales bacterium | reverse complement strand
GCCCAAGCCGCCGCAGCCGGCGCGGTGCAGTGGATGGTCGATCGCCGCGGCATCGACGCGATCGGTTCGGACACCTTCGGTCCCGACGCCACGTCGGACGGCGATTTCGGGGCCACGTTCACCATTCTCGACAACGACGGCCTCGCCCTCCCCGGCCTCAACAACGTCGACTCGCTGAGCATCAACGGCGACATCGTCAGCGCCGGCGCCGTTCGCCTCGAGGCCGGATCGGGCTACCAGGTGAATCCCCTCGCTTGCCACGCCCGCAACGCTGGCCACGGGCAAGCCAGCTATACCGCTGAGTAGGCGCGGTCAGACGAGCTTGGATACCAACTCGGCGAGTGGCTCCCGAAAGTCGCGTAGCAGCGGAATTCCGCTGTATTCGAGTGCAGCATTTCGCAGGACGCTGTTCTCGGGGCGTGGCGCCGGATAGTTCGCACCGAGTTCCGCGGTTGAAACCGCTTGCACTCGAGCCGGATCCGCTCCGGCGGCCTTGGCGACCTCTTGCGCGAACTCGTGCCACGACACCGGGCCCTGATTGGTGACGTGGAACGTTCCCGGCCGCTTGTCGGTGGCCAGCCGATACATCATCTGTGCCAGATCGGCACAGAACGACGGGTGGCCGCGCTGATCGTCGACGAACTTCAACGTGTCGTGTTCGCCGAGCAGCCGAAGCACGGTTTTTACCATGTTGCCGCCGTACTCCCCGCACACCCATGAGGTGCGCATGACGGTGGCATCGGGCCCGAGCTCCCGCTCGCCGGCGAGCTTGGTGTGCCCGTAGATCGACTGCGGATTGGGTGTGTCCCACTCGTGATAGGGCGAGTCCTTGGTGCCGTCGAACACGTAGTCGGTGCTGACATAGAGAAGGTGGGCGTCAACATCGCGGCCGGCTTCGGCAAAGTGTCGAACGGCCATGACATTGACTTTGTAGGCCGTGTCGACCTCACTCTCGCAAAGATCGACCGCGGTGAACGCCGCGCCATGCAGGATGACATCGGGTTTGATGTCGCGAACCGCCGAGAGCACCGCGTCGCGTTCGGTCATGTCGAAGTCGACGAGATCGACCCCGAACACGTCGTGGCTACCGGGAGCCTCGAACGCCTTGACGACATCGGTACCCAACTGCCCGGCTGCGCCGGTGATCATGACTCGCATTGTTCAGCGTCCCAGCTCTTCGTAGGTCTTCTCGGTGGCTTCCTTCGTGGTGGTCCACCACGCCTCACGCTCGCGGTACCAACCAATGGTCTGCAAGAGCCCCTCGCGGAAGTCGGTGTAGCGAGGCTCCCAGCCGAGCTCGTCGCGTAGCTTGGACGCATCGATGGCGTAGCGCATGTCGTGGCCGGGGCGATCGGATACGTGCTCGAACCAATCGGCGGGCTTGTCCATCATTTCGAGGATCATCGCGATGACCTCCGAATTGTTGAGCTCGCCGTCGGCGCCGATGAGGTACGTCTCGCCCAACTGGCCTTTGTCGATGATGGCGTGCACCGCCGAGTTGTGATCGTCGACGTGAATCCAATCCCGCACGTTTTGACCCGACCCGTAGAGCTTCGGTTTGATGCCCGACAGCACGTTGGTGATTTGACGGGGAATGAACTTCTCGACGTGCTGGTACGGCCCGTAGTTGTTGCTGCAATTGCTCAGCGTGACCGCCAAGCCGAACTGCCGGTGGGCGGCCCGAACGAAATGGTCGGCGGCTGCCTTGCTGGCGGAGTAGTAGCTCGACGGCTGATACCGGGTCTCGGGCGTGAACTTCGCCGGGTCGTCGAGTTCGAGATCGCCATACACCTCGTCGGTCGACACATGGTGCATACGCTTGCCGTGCTTGCGCGCCGCCTCGAGCAGCACCATGGTGCCGATCACGTTCGATTGCGCGAACTTCATCGGATACAAGAACGAGTTGTCATTGTGGCTCTCGGCGGCGAAGTGCACGATCGCATCGCAGCGCGCCACGAGGCCGTCGACGAGGGCTTCGTCACAAACATCGCCCTCGACAAACTCGACCTGATCGCGAACGGCCGCCAAGTTGTCGACATTGCCTGCGCTCGTCAGTGCATCGAGCACGACGACGTCGTGATCCGGCCGATCCTTCAACGTGAGATGCACGAAGTTGGCACCGATGAATCCGGCGCCGCCGGTTACGAGCAGTTTCATAAATCACCTTGGCATGGACGAGCAGGAGAACGCGAGCGTGAAGACACTACGCACAGCGCAGGGTACTTTGCATCCGGCGCCGTCGACGAAGAGGCGTTGGCCCGAAGACCGAGCGCTTCGGGTCAGCCGGTCGAGTCCGATGCGTTCGCCCGCACTCGGCGAACCTCGCCACGAGCAAGAACGGCCATCGATGCACTGGCGACGACGATCGACAAGATCAACGCCGCCTCGACCCGGAGGAACAGCGACTCGATGGGCAGGAGAAAGGCCAGCGGGTACGTGAGCACACCCGGCACCCATCCGAGCGCCACCTTTCGCTGCGCTCCGAGCGCAATCAGCGTGAGGGCCAACGACAAGACGAACATGAACAAGCCGCTACTGACGGCGAGCAACGCCATGTCGGATCGGGCAATCGTGTCCTGGAACGCAAAATCGACGATGAACGGTCCGAGCACATAGGCACCGATGACACCGCCGGAGGCGATGAAGCCGACGAACGCGAGCAGGCGAAACAGCGTTGCCCGAAACTCGACGAAGTCGCCCCGGCCGGCGAGGCCCGCCAACTTCGGCAGGAGCGACGCCTTGATGGCCTGAAAGAAGAACAGCGGGACCCGCGCCATCAGCATGCCGTTGAGGAACTCGCCTGCCGCTTCTTTCTGGTTGTCGTCGGCCAGCAGGTTGACGCTGGCGACGCCGACGTTGAGGAGGAACGCCTCGAACAGCGAAGCGGCCAGGAGGAACCCGAGCGCCTGACGGAGATCGATCCATTCCACTTCCGGACCGGGCTGCAGCAGCTGGTTTTGCCCACGGCCTGCCACCACCACGGCAACCGCCGGCCCCGATGCCACGATGAGCCCGAACACCCCGGCGTGGGTGACCCCCAGCCACAGCATGACCACTGCCAGGACCACGCGCACGAGCCCTTCCGTACCGAAGTACAGCGCGTAGTTGGTGAACCGGTGATACCCCGACAGCAAGCCGCGTAGAAGTTCGCCGACCCCGAAGGCACCCATCGTGACGATGAGCGCGAACAGGAGCCACCAATCGCCCTGGAACAGCTCTCGGACCAGAATCGGCCCCGCCGCCAGGAGCAGCACGGTGAGGCCGGCGAAGATGGCGACGCCGATGATTCCGGCGCGACGGACCACCGGAGCGGCGCCAGCGCCTCGACTGGCGCGGTCGGCACTGATTCGGCTGACCTCTTGCTCGAGCGGCTGAAAAAAGCCTGGCCCGAGGATGAAGACGATGGTCCACAACACCGCCAACGCGCTGTAGCGATCGTCACCCAGTGATCGGGCGGCGGCGATGAGGAACCCGTAGGTCGCCACGCCGTTGACCACCAATCCGACGGCAATCGGAATGGTCCCCTCGGGCAATGCGCTCTGTCGCGCAACAGGAATTTGTGGTTCAGCGATTGCGCAAACCTAGTGGCGGGCGCCGCGATGACGGTGGTTCACCGTCTGCCGAACCGGTTCAGCCAACCGACAGGTTGGGCATGCACAGGCCTTCGAGCTCGACGATCTGGATCCGCTCCCGGTTGTCCCAGGTGACCTCGTTCGACGGATCCACCTTGAGCTTGTACTCGTGGAACGTCATGTCGAGCGCATCAAAGGCCACGAGACGGCCGCGAAGCGAGTCGCCGAGACCGAGGATCAATTTCATGGCCTCGAGCGCCTGGATACTCCCGACGATCCCGGGAAGGACGCCGAGGACGCCTGCTTCGGAGCAGCTGGGTGCGAATTCAGCGGGCGGCGCTTCGGGCAACATGTCTCGGTAGGTGGGACCCTGGCGGGGGTCGAACACCGTGACCTGACCCTCGAATCGGAAAATCGATCCGTGCACGACCGGGATGCCGAGCTTCACCGAGGCATCGTTGAGCAGGTAGCGGCTCGGGAAGTTGTCGGCCCCATCGACCACCACGTCGTAGCCATCGAGAATGTCCATGATGTTGTCGGCGCCGAGACGTACGTCGTAGGTGACGACGTCGACGTCGGGGTTCAACAGCGTGAGGGTTTTCTTGGCCGAGTCGACCTTGCGATCGCCAAGACGATCCTGGTTGTGAAGGATCTGGCGTTGGAGGTTCGACTCGTCGACGACGTCCATGTCGATGATGCCGATCGTGCCGACTCCTGCAGCAGCCAGGTACAGCGCCGCCGGCGAACCGAGACCACCGGCTCCGAGCAGCAACACCCGAGCGTCGAGCAGCTTCTGCTGGCCGGCTTCGCCGACCTCGGGCAGGAGCAGGTGGCGCTGGTAGCGGTTGCGCTGCCGGGCGTCGAGACGACGAGGCGTCTCCCAATAGCGCCCTTCGTCCTTCCACTGGTTGAAACCACCATCCATGGACACCACGTCCTGGTAGCCCAGTTCTTGCAGCGTTCGGGCGGCAAAAGCCGAACGCACACCACCGGCACACATGACGACCACCTTCGCTGCCTTGTCGGTGAGCCGGGCCTCGACCTGGGCTTCGAGATGACCACGGGGAATGTGGATGGAGTCGACCAAGGCGCCCTGTTCGACCTCGTCCGGTTCACGAACGTCGAGCAGCACGGCGCCATTGTCGAGCAAGGCTTCGGCGCCCGCCGGATCGGTTTCGACAACCGCGGCCTTTGCGTCTTTCAGGAGATCTCGGAACGTTGCCATGACAAAACCCTACCTAGTCGGTCAGCATTAGCGTTTCCAACGCCGTCGGGCGAAGCATCATTCCCACGACTTCCGCGTCTCCCGCGGTTGTCACCGCGGTTCCCACCCGCACAGACCAGGCAGGGTTTGGCTGATACCGGAGTGGAGGATGACATCCGCGAGGTGATCGAACGGCGTGGGCTCACCATTGACGATGATCAGCCTGGCACCGCTCTGCACCGCCAGCGGCACCGCTTCGTTGATGGGGTACACCTGCAAGCTCGTGCCGACCGCCAAGAACACATCGCTCCGGAACGCGGCATCCTGCGCGCGATCGAGGTCGCCCGGATTGAGATTCTGACCGAACGAAATCGTGGCGGACTTCAACAACCCACCGCAGCGCGGACAATCGGGGTCGGCCTCGCCGCGACGCACCCGCTCCAAGGCGACATGCATGTCGTCGCGATACTCACACTGCAGACAGGCGACCTTTCGCGTCGTGCCGTGTATTTCGATGACCCGCTCGGCCTGCACCCCCGCCTGTTGGTGCAATTCGTCGACGTTTTGGGTGATGAGCGACAGCAGCTTGTCGCGATCCTGTAACGCCACGAGGGCCCGGTGCCCGTCGTTGGGGGCCACGTCCGCCCACAGCTCGCCGGCAGCCCGGCGGGCCCAGTTGGCCCGGCGCACCTCCGGATCGTTGACGTAGTGGCGAATATTGCTGGCCTTTTCGGCCGCAGGGTCCTTGGTCCAGAGTCCGTTCGGGCCGCGGAAGTCCGGAATACCGCTATCGGTCGAGATACCGGCGCCCGTCAGCACCACGATTCGCTCGGCGGCATCGACGATCTCGGCGGCGGCCGCCAACAGGGCGACGTCGGGTTCACGCTCCATCGTGCGCCCCGCCCACTCGCAGTCGACCAGCGTCGACACCGCAACCCACTCTGGGCGGACCTTCCGTCAAACGACCGATCGAGATTGGAGATTGCATGAAATGCATTGAAAGACTATGATGATCCACTACGACTCCCCGTTCCTTCCCCATTCGTCTGCACTCCCCCCAGAAGATCCATCTTTTTGAAAAGTGCTCCCAAATGGTTAGTACCCGTCGTCCCACCTTTGACACGTCCGACACCCTTCGCGTCGAGTCGTGGCCCGATCCAATCATCGACCAGCACGGCGTCGATCCCCGCTCGGACTACGTCGAGCAGGTTTGGCTCGGTGTCCTCGGCCCCAGCACCGTGTGGCTGTTGCGGCGCCTTGCCCACGAACTCGACGATTCGCCGCTCGGCTTCGAGCTCGACTTGGCGACAACCGCGTTGTCGCTCGGGTTGGGTGGCACCGGGCGGAGTGGATCGCTGATGCGATCGCTCGGCCGGGCGTGCCAATTCGGCATGGCCCGAGCGATCGACGGACAGACCCTGCAGGTGCGCCGCCGGCTTCCTCCGGCGACACAGTCGCAGCTGCGCAAACTCCCCGACCGGGCTCGCGACGTCCACGACGAATGGATGCAGTCGCGGCTGGTTCGGCCGAGCTCGACCAAGCTGCAGGAACACGCAACACGCTTGGCCGAAACCCTCGAACTGCTCGGAGAATCGGCCGACGTCGTCGAGGCACAGCTGCGACGCTGGCGCTTTCACCCTGCGCTCGCTCACGAGGTCGCCCACCGCAACCGTCCCGAGCCGACCGATGGTCAGAATGTCCGGGCGAGCTCGACCAACAGCCTGACGCCGTAGCCGGTGCCACCGCGAACGCCGAGGTCGTGGTCGGCATCGGTGAACGCAGGGCCGGCGAGATCGATGTGGGTCCAGGGGATCCCCTCGGCCACAAACTCCTTCAGGAACAGTCCGGCCGTGGACGCTCCGGCGTATGGGCCGCCGATGTTCTTCATGTCGGCCACGGGTGAATCGAGCATCTTTCGGTACGAGTCGGGCAATGGCAGTTGCCACGTGGGCTCCCCGACCGCTGTCGCCGCAGCTCCGACCTTGGCGACGAAGTCGTCGTCGTTCCCCATCAGCCCGGCGAACTCGGGACCCAAGGCAACCACGCACGCGCCGGTGAGGGTGGCCAAGTCGACGATGGCATCGGGCTTGGCTTCGGAGGCAAGCGACAACCCGTCGGCCAGGATCAAACGACCCTCGGCGTCGGTGTTGAGCACCTCGACGGTCTTGCCGTTGCGTATGGTCAAAACATCGCCGGGTCGAGTGGCGTCGGGACCGAGCATGTTGTCGGTCATCGGCACGTAGGCCACGACGCGCACGGTGGGCTTCACCATTGGAAGCGCCATCATTGCGCCGAGCACTGCAGCAGCGCCGCCCATGTCGCATTTCATCGTCATCATGCCCGTGCCGGTCTTGATCGACAGGCCACCGGCGTCGAACGTGATGCCCTTGCCGACCAAAGCGAGGGTGGCCTTGGCTTTGACGTCGGGTTCGTAGGTGATCTGGACGAGTCGCGGCGGCTGGAACGAACCACGATTCACACCGAGGAGGCCGCCGAGCTTGGCCTTCTCGATCGCCTTCTTGTCCATCACCTTGACCGTGAGGTTTGCCTGGCGCGCCATCTGGGCCGCCTTGCGGGCGAACGCCGGTGGCGTCAGGGACCCACCCGGTTCGTTGACCAAGTCGCGGGCGAATCGGACACCCTCGGCGATGCCGAGACCGGTCTTCATCGCCGCCAGCGTTCGGGGCGATGCCCCGACCTCGGAGACCTTGCTCAGCTTGTTCGGCGACGGTTCGCTCTTGAGTTCCGTGTAGCTGTAGGCGCCAAGCGACAGACCCTCGGCATACGCCTGTGCCGCCGCGACGGCATCGACACCGCCGGGAACCCCGTCGAGCACCTCGGAAGCGATGTGCTTGCAACGCGTCGCGGCCCGGGCAACCGCCACTCCTACCCGCCGCAGTGTCTGGGCGTCGAGTTCGGCGGCCGGGCCCAGCCCGACGAGCAGGGTCGCCGCTTTCGCCCCGTCGCTACTCGGCAGCATCGTGGTGGTTCCGACCTTGGCCTCGAAACCAAGACGTTCGAGCACATCGGCGCTGAACCCGTCGGGCACATCACCTTCGAGCACGCCCACCGCGCGTACCTCGGCGGAACTCGAAACAGATTTTGCGGAAGCGACAGTCAAGGTCATGCGACGGAGGTTAGTAGGCCGACAACCGGACGTGAGGGTGTGAACCGTAGCCTCTTGGTCATGATGTCCAGATTCTCGGCGGCACGGCTGCTCGTTCTGCTGCTCGCTGTCGGTGTCGCGATCGGTACGAGCGCGTGTTCATCGACGGCGCTCGACACCACACCGACGGCGCTCGACACCACACCGACGGCGCTCGACACGGCACAGACCGCGCTCGACACCACACCGGGCGCTACGGCGACCTCCACCCTCGCTGCGCCCTCGCTGGCACCGCCGGTGCGGTACTCCGACCTCCCGACCATCACACTCGACGAACTCCCGGACGAAGCGCTCGACACGCTGCGGTTGATACAGAACGGACCGCCCTACCCGTACAGCCAGGATGGGTCGACGTTTCAGAACCGCGAGGGCATCCTGCCGGACCGATCACGGGGCCACTACGAGGAGTTCACGGTCGAAACGCCGGGGCTTTCGCATCGCGGCGCCCGGCGGTTCGTCCACGGGGAGGACGGTGCGCTGTACTACACCGATGACCACTACAACTCTTTCCGCGAGTTGGTTGCTTCATGACTGAGCCGATGCCGAACAGTTGGCTCGACCGGGTGCTGTTTCACCGTGCTCCCGGCATCTACGTGGCGCCGCAAGAGCTGCCCGTCGATCAGGTCGCAGCCGAGGTTCGGGCCCGCGATTGGCTGTGCTTCTCCGCGTCACTCGGCGGCGTCGACACCAAGACCCGTCTACTCGAAACCGTCGGAGACGCCCTCGGCGCCTTCGCTGACTGGGGCGGGAACTGGGACGCATTGGTCGACGTCCTACGGGACCTGCCCGAGGCATCGGGATACGTCTTGCTGCTGGACCGCTGCGGTGATCCCGCCGGCGGCTGCCCCGCAGACTGGGCCACACTGATCAGCATTCTCGCTGATCACATCGAAGAGACCACCGAAGACCAGCCACCACTGCGAGTGGTGTTACGCGATGGCGACCCCCGCTCCGGGTACTGTCCCGCATAGCGTGCGGACGAATCTCAGGGTCTCCACGGGACAGCGACGATGACAAGGAAACGTATGCAGCAGGCGGTACCAATCTCTCGAAGCGCATCAGCGCGCGTCGCGGCGTTCCTCGTCGTGCTCGCGATGATCGCAACCGCCTGTTCGGGCGGCCTCGATGTGGACGACGATGCGGCGAGCAGCTCATCGGTCGACCCGGCCAGTGACACGACCGCCGACGATCGGCCCGACTCGACCACACCACCCGGCACCACCATCGCCCCGGCAACCCTTCCGACGTTCGACGACGACGACGAACCACTCGGCATCGATCCTGATATTCGTCGCGGAACGCTCGACAACGGCCTGCAGTACTACATCCGCAACAACGACAACCCGGGCGAGCGGGCCACGCTGCGGCTTGCCATCAATGCCGGCTCGATCATGGAGGACGAGGAGCAACTCGGCGGCGCACACTTTCTCGAGCACATGCTGTTCAACGGCACGCAGTCGTACCCGGCGAACGAACTCATCAGCGTGCTCGAAAGCTTCGGCTCCGCGTTCGGAGCCGATATCAACGCGTACACGTCGTTCGGGGAAACCGTCTACACATTGCAGATTCCCGTCGACGACGACGGAATCATCGATACGGCCTACGACGTGCTCTTCGAGTGGTCGAGCCTGGCCAACATCGATCCGGACCAGGTCGACCTCGAGGCCGGCGTTGTCGTCGAAGAGTGGCGCGGCCGCACCGACTTCTGGTCGCGCTATCGCGAACAGGTTCTCGATCGACTTCTCTCCGGGACGCCCTACGAGAATCGTCTGCCGATCGGTAGCGAGCAGTCGATTCTCAACATGACGCCCGAGGCCATCCGGCGATTCTACGAAGACTGGTACCGCCCCGATCTGATGGCCGTCGTCGTCGTCGGCGAGGTCGACGTCGACGACATGGAGGCCCGCATCGTCGATCGCTTCTCGGACCTCGAAAATCCGAGCGATGCTCCGGAGCGCGAAACCGTCACCATCTCCCCCGCGGACGAACCGACCTTCATCCGCCTGGCCGATCCCGAAAACTCCGACACGTTCGTCGAGCTCAACTATCCGCTCCCCGCCGAGCCCTACGCAACCATCGGTCCGATTCGCGAAGACCTCGCCCACAACCTTGCGTTGCTGATGTTGTCGAATCGACTCAGCGAGGATGTCCAGCGCGGCGACACGCCGTTCTACGACGCCTCCGGAGCGTCGAATCCGTTTGCCCGAGAACAGCAGACGGGAGGGCTCTTCGCCTATACCGATCCCGACAACGCCCTCGCCACGCTCGAGGCGTTACTGGTCGAAGTCGAACGAGGCCGCCGCAACGGCTTCGACCAAGCAGAACTCGATCGGGCTGTCACCGAGTTCCACAGCTCGGTGCAACAGACCTACGACCAGCGAGAGTCAAAACAGGACAGCGCCTACGCCGACGACTACGTCGCCCACTTCCTGAGCCAAGCACCGATCCAGACGGCGATCGATGATCGCGACCTCTACGTCCGCCTGCTCGACGAGATGACCCTCGAGCAGGTCGAAGCAACGTTCCAGGCCCGCGTCGACGCAACCGAGCCGTTGGTCATCGTCGCCGGCCCCGCCACCGCAGATGGGGTGCTGCCCACCGTCGACGAATTGACCACGACCCTCGACCGCGTTCGCTCGGGCGACATCGAAGCACGCGTCACCGACAACACCGTCATCGATTCGCTCATCGATGCTCCCGCAGAAGTCGAGATCATCGATCGCCGCGAGCTTCGCGAGATCACCTTCGACGGAACACCGGCACGAATTCTGGAGTTCGAAAACGGCGTCCGCGTGGCGATGGTCGAAACACAGATCGTCACGAACGAGGTTTCCCTGCGGGCCAGCAGTCCGGGTGGCTGGTCGATCGAGGACCCGGCAGACACGGTCGAAGCACAGCTCGTACCGCGAATCGTCGGCGACAGCGGCGTGGGCGACTTCAACAAGGTCACCCTCGACCGGTTCTTGGCCGACAAGACCGTCTCGGTTGCGCCGTACATCGACGAGGTAGCAGAGGGTTTCGACGCGACGGTCGCATCCGACGATCTCGAGGTGTTGTTCCAACTCCTCCACCTGTACATGACGCAGCCGAACGCCGACGATGCTGCGGTGACGACATTGATCAACGGCACCCGCCCACTGGCCACCGACCTCACGCAGGACCTTGCCAGGCAGACGCACGGATCCCATGCGC
>CBESNZ010000072.1:0-11146 GCA_965531045.1 uncultured Acidimicrobiales bacterium | reverse complement strand
TTCGTCGCTGGCGCTCCTCGCTCCAGCACTTGCCATTCGTCGCTGGCGCTCCTCGGTGGCTGCTGCTGAACGCCAAGCGGCGAGCTGGTCGCTCCTCCGTCGCTCCCGGGCTTTCACCTGTGGCTGGCGCCGTGTCGGTTGTCGTAACACCGGCCTGGTCGGCCAAGGCCTTTGGCCCGCAGGGCACGGGTAGAACGACCCCAACCATGCCAGGAGTCCACCGGCAACCCTAGGGGCGTTTTCGCGTCAGCGAAAAGGCCGTAAGTGACGAGGCCGCCTAGGCCGCAGGAACGACCCGTAGCCTAGTCACGTGTCCAACTTCGTTGACGAGTGCAATCTTCACGCCAAGGGCGGCGACGGCGGCGCCGGCGCGGTCTCGATGCGACGCGAGTCGCATGTCCCGATGGGCGGCCCCGATGGCGGAGACGGCGGCAAGGGTGGCGACGTGTGGCTGGTCGCCGACCACAACGTTGCGTCGCTCCTGAGCTTTCGCGACCATCCCTTTCGGCGGGGCGGAAATGGCAAACACGGCAGCGGCCAAAAGAAGCACGGCGCCTCCGGCGAGGAGGTCCTTGCGGCGGTGCCGATCGGGACGGTGGTGTCTCACCGCGACGGAACCGTCATCGCCGATCTCGTCTCCCAAGGCGACCGCTGTCTGGTGGCCGAGGGCGGGCAGGGCGGTCGTGGAAACGCACGATTCCTGTCGAACAAACGCCGAGCACCGATGTTCGCCGAACAGGGAGAGATCGGCGAAGAACAGTGGATGCGGCTCGAGCTGAAACTCTTCGCCGACGTCGCCATCATCGGCTATCCCAACGTGGGCAAGAGCACGTTCATCAGTCGCGTCTCGGCGGCGAAACCAAAGATTGCCGACTACCCGTTCACGACGCTCGAGCCGAATCTCGGCGTCGTGAAGATGGACGACAACTTCGAGATGGTCCTGGCCGACATCCCCGGACTCATCGAGGGTGCCAGCGATGGAAAAGGTTTGGGACATCAATTCCTGCGCCACGTCGAACGGGCTCGCGTGCTGCTGGTGCTGCTCGATCTCGCGGCGTACGACCAAACCTCCCCCGAGGATCAGCTTTCGATGCTTTTCAACGAGCTCGGTTCGTACCGAGCCGATCTGCTCGAGCGGCCTCGCATCGTGGTCGGCTCGCGCGCCGACTTAGTGCCACCCGGAGAAGCCGCGGCGTTCGACGGCCCGGTGGTCTCCTCGGTCACGGGGAAAGGCCTGCCGCAGGTGCTTGGCCTCATCGCTACCGAAGTGCGCAAGACACGCGAGGTCGTCAGCGACGACGAGGGGTATGTGGTGCACCGGCCCCTCGGCGAAGATCTTCGGGTCTCGCGTGACGATGACGGTGCCTTGGTCGTCCATGGCCGTCCGGCCCTTCGCGCCGTCCGACTGTCCGACATGACCGACCCCGATGCACTCGAATTTGCCCGCGAGCGTCTTCGCAAGATCGGCGTCGACAAGGCCCTGGTGCAAGCGGGGGCGCGATTCGGCGACGTCGTTCGTATCGGCGACCTCGAATTCGAGTACGAGGACGACCTATGACCCGAAGCGATCGCAACGGTGGCGCCGGAACGGTCGTGGTGAAGATCGGCACGTCATCGCTCACCGATGAAGAAGGCCTCATCAAACGAGCGGCCATTCAGAAGCTCGCCGGCGAGGTGGCCGCCGCCAAAGCGGCCGGGTGGCACGTCGTGGTGGTCACGTCCGGGGCTATCGCCGCCGGCCTGCCCGATCTCGGGTTGGGCGGCGACAATCGCCCGACCGACGCCGTCACCCTGCAAGCCGTTTCGGCCGTTGGGCAGATCGAGCTCCTGCGCGAGTACCGAGACGCTTTTTCCGCCCACGCGATTCTGCCCGGACAGGTGTTGCTGGCGCCCCTCGATTTCTCGGTGCGAGCGCAGTACCTCCAAGCCCGCGGCACGCTGAACCGCCTCCTCGAACTCGGCGTGGTGCCGGTCGTCAACGAGAACGACGCCATAGCCGACGACGAGATTCGATTCGGCGACAACGACCGCATCGCTGCGCTGGTTGGCCAGCTCGTCGGCGCCGACCTGCTCGTCCTGCTCACCGACACCGACGGTGTGCTCACCGCCGACCCCCGCCTCGACGCCAACGCGTCGTTGATCGAGGAGATCGTCGAATTCGACCACGCGGTCGAGGCCCTCGCCGGTGGGGCCGGATCGGTGCGGGGCAGCGGGGGCATGGCATCGAAGCTGGCAGCCGCCAAAATCGCCTCGTGGGCGGGGTTTCCGACGGTCATCGCCGCCGCTGAACGGCCCGATGTCCTGCACGAAGCGCTCGTTGGCACACCCGGGATGGGCACCGTGGTCCGCGAGCGGGGCACCGGTCTCAACGCGTGGCGACTGTGGATCGCGTTCGCTCTGAAGTCCGAGGGCCAGATCGTGGTCGATGCCGGCGCCCGCAACGCCCTGGAATCGGCCGGACGGTCGTTGCTGGCGGCGGGTGTCGTCTCGGCTGCCGGCCGCTTCGTGGCGGGCGATGCCGTCGAGATCGTCGATGCCGATGGTGTGGTGTTCGCCAAAGGACTCGCTCGCGCGAGCCGAGACGACGTTTCGGCGTGGGCCGGCCAACGCAGCGATCAGCTACCGCACGGCGCCCCCTCGGTGCTGGTGCACCGCGACGACCTCGTCCTGCTGTAGCTGTATCTACCGCGGCGTGTGGGGGCGTGGCGCGCTATCTGAGGTGTGGGTAGTGGCGCTCGCGGCGGCGCCGGTTGGTCTTGCCGCCTCTACCGCGGCGTGTGGGGGCGTGGCGCGCTATCTGAGGCGTATCAGCAGAGCGAATGCCTGCGACGGAGGAGCGGGCAAAAGCGATTGCGCAGCGAAGCAGGGAAACTAGCCCTCGGCGGTGGTGCCGTCGGCCTGGGAATCGACCTCGGCTTCAACCGCTGCGGCCGGCGTCGAAGCGATGCCGAGTTGGGCCTTGATCTCGGCCAGACGCGCAGACGCCTCGGTGTTCCGAGCGGCTTCTTCGATTTCGGACATGCGTGAATCAACCGACGCGTCGGACAATTCGGCTGCGCCCTTGGCCTGGGCATACCGCGACTCGATCTTGTCGCGCACCTCGTTGAACGTCGGCACATCGTCGCCCACGGTTTCGCTGAGCTGATCCATTGCTTTGTTCATCTGCTCTTGCATCTTCGCCTGATCGAGTTGGCCGAGCAGCTTTTGCTTCTCGGCCAGCTTGGCCTGCAGCGTGGCCGAGTTCTGATTGACCATGGCCTTGGCCTTGTCGGAGGCCTCGGTGGACTGCAGGTGCAACGACTTGAGATCCTCGACCTCGGACTCGAGGGCGATGAGCCGGTTCGCGAACGATTCCGCGGCCTGCGTGTACTGCGTGGCTTTGACCTGATCGCCACTATTGGCAGCGTCCTCGGCCATGAGAACGGCTTGACGCGCGTTCCCGTTGATCTTTTCGAGCTCGTCGAGCTTGCGGTTCATCCGCATCTCGGTCTGCTTCTGATTGGCGATCACACTGGCCGCCTGCTCTTTGAGCATGCGGTGCTGGGTCTGCGACTCCAGAATCGCCTGTTCGAGCTGGACTTTGGGGTCCGCCTTTTCGTTGAATGAACCTGTCGCCTTGGCGGTCAGGTACTTCCACCACTTCCTCATGAGCTTCAACATGGCGGAGATCCTACCCGGTTCCGGTCGCTGTCGGAAGACGGCCGGCGGGGTGTCGGTGCTCAGCGGTCGCGATACAGCAGCCTCCGGATGGGTCCAAGCACGAGTTGCGCTTCGAGATGACCCTGTCGAAAGCAGATGACGGTGTAGAGAAAGCCACTGAGCCCGACCGTGATGATCGTGCTGACGAGCACGGGCAGCGACCCGACGAGGAGTTTGAGCGTCGCGGCGCCGAGGAAGGCGAACGCTGCGGCCGGAACGAAGGTCCAGATGATGCCACCCATCGACGGCATCGCCGGCAGGTGGCGACGGAGCAGCCGCTGCAGAAGCAGCAGCTCGACCCAGGATGCGACGGCGGACCCGATGGCCAACCCGACCGCCCCGAGGCGGACGACACCGTCGATTTCGCGGGTCGAACGGGGGAGAGGGCCGCGCAGGCCGAACAGGGAGGACGGGTCGAGGATCGCGCCGCCCTCCACGATGATCCGGTCGAACTGGAACGCGGCCAGAAGCCCGACGACCGCAGCGATCACCACCCGCACCGCCGCAACCTTGGCCGGGCCTTTCGTGTCGCCGATCGCGTACAGCGTGTTCTGCGCGAGCCGCGAGCACGATACGGCGGCCAGTCCCAGGGCTTGTGCGGCCAAGACGAACCAGATCGCCGTTTGGAAGTCCTTGGACAGGGCAGACCGGCCGAATACGGCCCCGGCGATGCTCTCGTACAACGATCCGACGATGAGGTCGCCGAGCGCCGCGTATGCCGCTGCGACGAAGAGGACGAAGAAGGCGATGCGGCGCAGCCCCATCGTGGCTCTCGCGATGAGCGCAGGACGATCGTTGGCGATCTGTGACATGTGCGGCAACTCGGCTGCGGCGACGCTCATGGCGAAGAGGCTGATCGGGAGCAGATACAACACCTGCGCAAAGCCCAACGTCGATATGGCACCGACGGCCAAGAACGCGGCCAACAGCAGGTCGATGTAGACCGACAGCTGCACGACGCCTCGTCCGAGCAGGGTCGGGCCGAACCGCGTGAGAACGTCGCGAACCGCCGGAGAGGACAGGTCGACCCGCAACCGCAGACCGGGCAAGAATTGCAGGACCGACGGTAATTGCACCAGGAATTGTGCGAGCCCGCCGATGACCACGCCCCACGCCATCGCTGTCGCGATATCGGTCTTGGACCAGCCGAGCAGGCCGGTGACGACAACCGCCGCGATGATTGCGGCGTTCCACACGACGGGGGCGACATAGGAGAGGAAGAACTGGCGGTGGGCGTTGAGGACGCCGAGGCACCAGGCGGACAGTACGAGAAAGCCGAGTCCAATGGTGACGATCCGCACGAGCGGAACCGTCTGTTCGAACACTTCGTCGGACAACGCGCCGGCGGTGATGAGCCACGTGAAGGGGCGGGCGAGCAACACGCCGAGTACGACGAGCACGGCGGTGACGAGCGAAAGCAATCCGGCCACGGTCGCGGCGACGCGCCGTGCCTCTTCGTCGTCCTCCCGTTCGAGCAGCTGCGAGTACACCGGGATGAACGATGCGGACAGCACTCCTTCGCCCAAGAGGTTTTGCAGGAGATTCGGTATGCGAAGCGCAGCGCGGAATGCGTCGGTCGCAACACCGGCACCCATGAACGCAGCGATGGCGATCTCGCGAACGAGCCCGGCGATGCGCGACAAGAAGATGCCTGCGGCGACCAGCGTGGAGTTCGATCGGCCGGCGGTGGAGGTGGCTGCAGTCAGACGCGGCCGGCTCATTGGACGGTCCGGCTCATTGGACGGTACGGCTCACTGGAGGGTGTCGGATTCGAGGGCCTGCCGGAGGGCCTCGAGATCGTCGACCACGAGTGACACGTCCTGGGCGAGTACGCCGAGTGACTCGGGGCTCCCGAGGGTGCTCGCCAACTCCGAACAGCGGACCGCCGACTCCTCCATGCGCGCTTCGAGGGTCTCGAGCCGGTTGGTCGTGTCCTTGACCCGATCGTCGAGTCGCTTGGCGCTGTCGAGCTGCGCCTCGAGGGCGGCGCGACGCTCGTCGAGATCTGGATCGGCTGCTGCCCGGGCCAGATCTGTCTCGATGCCGGAAAGGTCGATGCCACGGCGAGCATCCGACAAAGCCTGGCCTCGTTGGGAGATTCGCCAGCATTCCTCCACGCCGACGCCCACCCGGTTCACAATGTCGAGCATCTGGGCCCGCAGCGGGCCATCGGGCACCGACTGCATGGTTTCATCGAGCCGATTGCGGGTTTGGATTGCTTCGCGTACGTAGAACCGCCAGGGCTCCTTCAGGGCGAACGGATCGATTCGGCGGGGGAGCGCTTGCGCCCGGGTGGTGACGCGGCCGGTGACGCCGACGATCGCCAGGAGGAGGCCGGTGGCGAGGAGCACTGCGGCGAGGAGCGGGGCTCCGGCCAGGCTGAGCGCGACCATCACCGTTATGGCCAGCGCGAGCCCGGCGCCGTACACGCCGATCCGTCCGGCGAGGATCTTGGAACCGTCTGCGCTGCTCACAGCAGGGAGGTTAGTGCCGGATGTCCGCCGATTGTCGGGTACGCGGTAGCGCTCCACGGCGATTCGTCGGCGGGAACGTCGTGTCGGCGGCGCCATCGCATCCCGGGGCGGGCAACCACCGATGGGCGCGGTAACCTGCGGCGCTATGGGAGAACGGTTTTCTGACGTCCAAACGGTGCGCAAACAGCTGGCCGAGGTCGAGTACCTCGCCGACGATGGCATCGCAGGCATCGTGTACCTCGCCGATCGGCTCGGCAAGCCGGTTTTGGTCGAGGGGCCTGCGGGCACGGGCAAGACCCAGCTCGCGAAGAGCGTGGCCGAGATGCTCGGCGCCCGCCTCATTCGGTTGCAGTGCTACGAGGGACTCGACGAGTCCAAGGCGCTGTACGAGTGGAACTACAAGAAGCAGCTCTTGCGGATCCAAGCGGAACGAAACTCCGACGGCTCGTGGGAAGACCTCGAGGACGACATCTTCTCCGACGAGTTCCTGCTCACGCGGCCGCTGCTCGAAGCGATTCGGGCCGACGAGCCGGTCGTGCTTCTGATCGACGAGGTCGACCGGGTCGAGATCGAAACCGAAGCGCTGTTGCTCGAGATCCTGTCCGACTATCAGGTGTCGATTCCCGAGCTCGGCACCATCGAGGCCAAGCAGATTCCGTTGGTCTTCCTCACCTCGAACAACACCCGCGAGCTGTCCGAGGCGCTCAAGCGCCGCTGCTTGTTCATGCACCTCGATTACCCCGACCTCGAGCGCGAAAAAGAGATCGTGCTCACCAAGATCCCCGAGATCAGCGACAACCTCGCCGATCAGATCGCTCGGGTCGTTCGGTCCATTCGTGGTCTCGAGATCAAGAAGAGCCCCTCGGTATCGGAAACCCTCGACTGGGCTCAGACCCTCTTGCTGTTGGGCGTCGACAAGATCGATGAAACGGTCGCCACCGACACCATCAACGTCTTGTTGAAGTACCAGAGCGACATCGAGCGGGCCGTGAAGGAATTCGGCCAGGGCGACACGTTTTCGCCCACTGCGTGAGCGCCGGCTCGAACCGGGGCGACGGCGGGGCGGCGTCGTTCAGCGTCGCCAAGAAGCCGGCTACGTCGAGTGGTCGCACGACCGAGAGCGGCGTCTCTATCGACTCCTCGCCGATGCTCGAACTCCTCGCCGGGTTCATCGTCGAGCTCCGCAAGGCCGGGCTTCCGGTGTCGCTCACCGAGAACCTCGACGCAGTCGAAGCGGTCACGCACATCCCTATCGAAGACCGGTCGGCGTTCAAGTACGCGCTCGGTGCGACCTTGGTCAAGAACCACAGTCACTGGCAGGCGTTCGAGACCGTTTTCGAGGTGTACTTTTCGCTGCGCGGCACCCGCTACGCGATGAACGAGGAGAACCTCGGCGAGCAGGGTGAACCGGGCGAGGACGAAGACGGGCCCGATGGCGCCGGGCAAGGTGACGGACAGGGCCAGGGGCAGGGCGGCGGCTCGGGCATGACGCCCGAAGAGATGGCCGCCATGCTGTACCAGGCGCTGCAGCAGGGCGACCAGGCCATGATGCGTTCGATCGCCCGACAAGCCGTACGACGCTTCGCCGGAATGGAACCCGGTCGGCCCGTCGGTGGCACCTACTACCTCTACCGCACCCTCCGAAACCTCGATCTCGACGGCGTCATGGAGCGCCTCATGGAGGGCGAGTCACGAGAGGGCGACGGCGACGATGGCGAGCCGATGAGTCCGATGGACGAACGGCTCAAGCGCGATGAATTCAAATCCCGCATCGATCAGCTGAAGGCCGAAATCGAGGCCGAGATTCGCCGGATGTTGGTGGCCGATCGTGGTGTCGAGGCCATGGCTCGCACGTTGCGCAAGCCGCTGCCCGAAGACGTCGATTTCATGCACGCCACACGCGACGAGATGGCCAAACTCCGGAAGGCCATCTATCCGCTCACCCGCAAGCTCGCGGCCAAGTTGGCTCGCAAACGCAAGTTCGGCCGCCGCGGCCCACTCGACTTCCGCCGCACCGTTCGCACCTCGCTCAGCTACGGCGGCGTGCCGGCCGATCCGAAGTTCAAGATGCCTCGCCCGCACAAGCCCGAACTCATGATCATCGCCGACATCTCCGGATCTGTCGCCGCCTTCGCCCGGTTCACGCTGCACCTGGTGTACGCCATCTCCAGCCAGTTCTCCAAGGTTCGCTCCTTCGTGTTCATCGACGGGCTGGATGAGGTCACGAAGTACTTCGAGGGAACCGACGACATCACCGACGCGATTCATCGGGTCAACACTGAGGCCGACGTGGTGTGGGTGGACGGTCACAGCGACTACGGCCACGCCTTCGGGGTGTTCTGGGAGAAGTACGGCAAGGACGTCGGTCCCAAAACCACAGTGCTGATTCTGGGCGACGCCCGGAACAACTACCACGCGTCACAGTCGTGGATCATCAAAGAGGTACAGGCCAAAGCCCGCAAGGTGTACTGGCTGAACCCCGAGCCGGCGTCGTACTGGGACACCGGCGATTCCATCGTGGGGGAGTACACCGAGTACTGCGATGGCGCCTACGAGGTCCGCAACCTTCGCCAACTCGAGCAATTCGTCGAAAAGCTGGTGTAGGGCGGCGGGACGTGCGTAGCTAGAAGGCGAGTTTCCCGCGCAGCACCGATTGTCCGCTGTGGGTCGGATCGCCATCGGCGTGCTCGATCGATATGTCGACGATCGGGAACTCTTCGACCTTGACGCCGTTGGGCACGGCGTAGCGACCGTCGGGCGAAACCGATCCGAGCGAGTACATGCCCGAGACGTCGGCATTGATGATCCAGACCTCGTAGTACCCGTCATCGAGCGGTGCGAGGTCGGCGATCTGCAGCGCGACTTCGAAGCTGTCATCGATCGTGAGCAGCTCGGCCGACCCCGACAGTCCGACGCCGGCGGGATCCAAGCCTTCAGGAGACAAGGCCACGCTGGCGACCAACGTTTCGCTGTCTTCGCGTTGCAGGAGGCCCACGCCGATGAGCGCCCCGAGCAAGATGATGGCTGCGGCTGCGAGGAGGCGACGACCGAGCATTCGTTCAGGACGGGATCGACCTGCCGCGAGCGAAACGACATTCGTCACGCCCTCGTCTCCCGCGTCGCCCTCGTCTGCGCTGCCGGCGACCGCGGCAGCGATCGACGACCAGAGTTCGGCTGGGGGTCGATCGAGAACGAGATCGTCGAGGTCGGTCCCGGCGAAGAGTGCGGTCAACTGCGCCAAGGCGGCGCGCTCTTCTTCCTCGGCGGAGCGGGGCGAGCTCATCGTTCGCCTCCGGTGGTGGGCGAGGTTGCGTCTTCGAGCACGTGGCGAAGCCGAAGCAGACCGCGACGAATGTCGCTCTTGACCGTGCCGAGCGGCAGCGAACAGTGTTGTGCGATCTGTTGTTGGGTCATGTCGTCGAAGAACGCATGACGCAGCACGACCTGCGTTCGTTCCGGCAGCTGACGCAACGCCTCGGCAGCCAAGAGCTGGTCGCCGAGGCGATCGATGTCGGCGTCGTCTTCCACGACGTCGCGATCGTCGATGACGCCAGCGCTTTGGGGGCGGCGGGCCTGGGCCCGCAGGTGGTCGATGACCTTGTTCTTTGCGATACCCATGAGCCACGCACCGAGCACGCCGCGTGCGGGGTCAAACGAAGCGCGGGCCCGCCAAGCAGCCAGGAACACCTCTTGCGTCGCCTCTTGGCCGCCGTCAGGGCCGAGCGCCCGACGGCAATAGGAGTAGATCAGCCCGCCGTGTTCCTCGTACGCCTGCTCGAGGGCACGATTGTCGCCACCGACGAAGGCCGCGGCTATCGGGTCGCTGGGCGTGGGGTCGGGGGAACTCACGCCAGGAGCGTACCGAAGGGGCGACCGATCGGAGACCCCGGCGACGGCATTCCTGTTGAGGGCCGGTCTGTTGAAGGAAGGGCTGCGGGGTTCCGGTGGGGCGAGGGTGAGGGTCATGCGGGCGGGACCTGGGTCATACGACGTACAGATGCCTGCCCATGCCGCCTAGGCGGGTGGGAGCAGGACCCGATCGATCGTGTGGACGACACCGTTGTTGGCCAAGATGTCAGTGCCGGTGATGGTGACGCCGTCGATGTAGGCGGTGTCGCCCTCGACGGTGATGGGCAGGCGATTGCCGGCGAGGGAGTTGAGAATTTCGCCGTCGAGGACCACCACCTGGTCGCCCAAAACGGTTCCGGAGATGACATGGTTCTGCAGAATCGTGGTGAGGAGGTCATGGTCGGCGAGGAGGTCGTCCAGGGTGAGACCCGCTTCGGTCAACGAGGCCTCGAAGGCATCGTTGGTGGGGGCGAAGAGTGTGAACGGGCCCGCTCCCGCAAGGGTGCCCGCGAGGTCTGCCTCGGTGACTGCGGTGACCAGGGTGGAGAAACTCGCATCGCCGACGGCGATGTCGACGATGGTTTGGCCGCCGTCGAGTGCATCGCCACTGCGGGACGCGACCTTCGCCTCGCCGCTACCGCAGGCAGCGGCGACAAGCGTCAGTGACAACGCGGCGATGACCAAGCGAAGGGCAGTGGGAAGTCGGCGGGGGGTTCGGTACACGGGTAATCCTTCTGAGAAGAGTTCGTGCTCCTAGTGTTTCGCCCACACGCGCGAAAGGGATGCACCCTGCTCTGTGACTTTAGTCACTGATGAGGCTACTCGGCCTCGGCTCGCAAGAGCTCGGCGACGCGGAACGCCAGCTCGACGCTCTGGCGGCCGTTGAGACGCGGATCGCACATGGTTTCGTACCGCTCGCCGAGTTCGGCGTCGGAAAGGTCGTCGGCGCCTCCGAGACACTCGGTGACATCGTCGCCGGTGAGCTCGATGTGCACGCCGCCAGGCCAGGTGCCCGCTCGGCGGTGCGCCCCGAAGAACCCGCTGATCTCTCGCAGTACCTCGTCGAAGTGGCGGGTCTTGTGACCGCCGGGGGCCGTGAAGGTGTTGCCGTGCATGGGGTCGCA
>CBESNZ010000071.1:0-11211 GCA_965531045.1 uncultured Acidimicrobiales bacterium | reverse complement strand
GGTGGCCCAGCGGGTACATCTCCTCGACGGAAGGAACGAACACGTAGTCGCCCCCTTCGCTCTCGCACATCGCCGTGTCTGCGGCGATGTCGCGGGGATAGGCGTCGAGATCCTCGTCGGGCGCGAACTGCAGCGGATTCACGAAGATCGACACGACCGATACGTCGTTCGCCGCGACCGACGCGCGCATCAACGATCGGTGGCCGGCGTGGAGGAACCCCATCGTCGGCACGAAGCCGATGCTCCGCCCGGCCGCCCGCGCCGCGTCGAGCACCGCACGGACCTCGGCGATTGTCCCGAGTTCCCGAACCTCAACCACGGAGGAGCCTCCGGGCGGCGAGAACGAGCTGATCGTAGAGCTCGAGCTCGGACGGATCGAGGGCACCTCGATGGCGGTTGATGGTCGCCTCATCGCCTCGGGCGACCGGACCGGTCAGCGCTTGTCTGGGGCCGAGTTCGGCGACGTTCTCGACGGAGCCCCGCACCAACTCGAGGTACGCCTCGAACGGCACGCATGCTGCGTCGGCGAGTCGCTCGACTTGCCCGAGCAGGGCCACCAGGTGATTCGAGGCCACCACGGCAGCGGCGTGATAGGTCGCTCGATCAGCATCGGCCACGGGCACCGACCGTCCGCCGAACTGCGCCACGATCTCGGTGGTGACCGAGTCGCCTGCGATGCCGAACCACTGACCGGAGAGCAGCCGGTCGGCCCCTATCGCCGCGTCGGGCAGGGCGACGAGCGGGTGGAGCGCTCCGGCCCGTGCGTGGCCGGCCAGAACGTCAAGGCCCAGGGATCCGGCGAGATGGATGATTGCGGTGTCGGGAGCCGGGTCGATGGCGGCGGCGACCTCGGCGACCGCTGCGTCGGGGGTCGCGATGACCACGACATCGGCTCCCGCCGCGGCCGTCGCGACCGATTGCCCTCGACCGACCGGCGTCGCAAGAGACCATCCACAACGACGAAGCGCTTCCGCCATCGACCCTCCGGCTCGTCCGGGGCCGATCACCCGCACCACGCTCATATCAACGGGACCCGGACAGATCGAGCTCGCCGATATTGGTGAGCGGCTGGTCGGCCGGCGGCACCCAATCCGGCGGAACGAGGTCGGGAGCGAGCGATCGCAGTGGTTCGAGCACGAAGGACCGAACGAACATGCGGGGATGCGGCACGATGAGATCGGGTTCGTCCACCGTCTCGCCATCGACCCACAGCACGTCGACATCGAGCGTGCGGGGACCCCAACGAACCTTCCGCACCCGCTCGGCTGCCGCCTCACGGTCGCGACACACCAGCAAGAGGTCACGAGGAGACAACTCGGTGTCGAGCTGCACGACGATGTTGAGAAAACGACCTTGTTCGGGCCCTCCCACCGGCTCGCTCTCGAACAGCGGCGACACGGCGACAACGTCGGGGATAGCGAGCACCGCATCGCGAAGGAACGACTCACGGTCGCCCAGATTCGACCCGAGGCCGAGGAATGCGCGTGCCATCTAGGCGCCGCGCCGGCGCGACACCTTCACCCCGGCCGAGGTGAGGTGTTGCGGAACCGGGGGTCGAAGTTTGTGCACCGTCACGTCGACCGCCTGCACCATTGGATCGTCGAGAATGAGCATCGCAACGCGATGGGCCATCGCCTCGAGCAGGGTGAACTGCGTGGACTCGACGTAGTTGGTCACCTTGGCCGTCAGGGCGCCGTAGTCGATGGTGTCGCCGAGCTCGTCGGACTCGCCCGCCGGAACAAAGTCGGCGATGACATCGATGTCGAACGCGAACGGTTGCGCTCGATCGCGTTCTTCCGGCAGCGCGCCACACAACACCATGGTGTGGAGACCACGCAGCTGCAAGACGTCGCCTTCCGGCACCCCACCGGTGTTCACGATTCGGGAACCACGGCCTTCGCAGCCTCGGCCATCGAGACCAGCTCGCGGCCGAGAGGGCCGAGCTTGCGGTGCACCAGCTGCTCGATCGTGACGATCGCATCGGGGCCGTTGTCGATCAGGCCGTTCCAAAGCAAGAATCCGCCGAGCAACCCGCACACATGGTCGGCCATCTCTTCGCGATGCACGATGATCTTCGACCCGTTGTCCAGCAGAGTCCGGAGGTTGCGGTAGAGGGCAGCGAGTTGCTTCGCCCCGTCTTCTGGGCCATTGAAGGGTTGGTGCGTGTAGGCGACGCCGAGCTCGTCGTAGTTGTGCAGATTGTGCGGTGACTTGATGAGTGAGAACACGACATCAAACGCATTCTCGCGGATCCAGATGATCTCCTCTTGGCGCCGCACCTTGCGGTGGTTCGTGCCGTAGCCACCGGGTCGCTCGCAGACCGCGAGCTGATCCTTGATGATCCAGTGAAAGTTGCGAGGCTCGATTCCTCGCGCCCACTTGCCCTTCATTCTCACGGCTACTTCCCTACTCGCGTTGATGACACTCGCAATGCCTGCATGGTCATCGCGACGTCGTGTACTCGAACAATTGCTACACCCTGGGAGAAGGCCCAGGTAGCCACCGCCAACGATCCTTCCAAGCGGTCGGTCACCTTCACCGGCTCGTCCACTCGATCAGCGCGACGGTGCACTTCTCCAATGAATGCCTTGCGGCTGGCGCCAATCAGCACGGGATACCCCAGGTCGATCAACGCATCGAGATTCGCCAGTAGGGCAAGATTATGGTCGAAGTGCTTACCAAAGCCGATACCGGGGTCCAGGTAAATCGGAGAAACACCAGCATCTTCGCCCCGGCGGGCCGCTGCTCGCAGGCTGGCGCACACCTCGGCGACCACATTGTCGTACCGCGGGTCATCCTGCATTGTCTTGGCGGTGCCCTGGCGATGCATCGCCACCCAGCCGACCCCGGTCTGTGCCGCAACGTCGAACAGGCTGGCGGAAATATCGTTGACAAGCGTCGCTCCGGCGTCGACCGCGGCTCGGGCTACGTCCGCCTTTACCGTGTCGATCGATATGGGAGCGTCGTTCTTGAGCGCTTCGACGACGGGGACGACCCTCGACAGTTCTTGGTCGAGCGATACTTCGTCGGCGCCGGGTCGACTCGATTCGCCGCCGACATCGAGCCAGCTCGCTCCTTCGGCCACCAAACGGCGGCCGTGCGCTATCGCCTTCTCGGTCGTGAAGTACTGGCCGCCGTCGGAAAAGGAGTCAGGGGTGACGTTGACGATTCCCATGATTTGGCTGCCACACGTCACGGTGTAGAGGCTACCTGCACACTGCGAAGGCACCGAGCGGTGCCTGGGCAATCAGCGGCGTTCGAGGAACCTCATGGCCTCGGACCGGGTGGAGGCCTGGTCGCGGAAGATGCCTTTGACTGCGGACGTCACGGTAGACGAGCCCGGTTTGCGTACACCGCGCATCGACATGCAGAGATGTTCCGCCTCGATGACCACGAGAACGCCTTGCGGTTGCAGCATGTCGTCGATCGCGTCGGCGATCTGTTGCGTGAGGCGCTCTTGCACCTGCGGGCGGCGGGCATAGCCATCGACGAGCCGCGCCAGCTTCGAGAGGCCCGTAATGCGGCCACCCTTCTTCGGGATGTACGCGCAGTGGGCGGTCCCGACGAAGGGAAGCAAATGATGTTCACACAAGGAGTAGAGCGGGATGTCACGCACCATCACCATCTCGTCGTGCTCGACATCGAAGGTCTTTGCCAGGTGCTGTGAGGGGTCGATGTGCAATCCGGAACACACTTCGGCGTACATCCGGGCTACCCGATTCGGCGTCTCGAGGAGGCCGTCGCGTTCGGGGTCCTCGCCGATCGCGGCGAGGATCTCTTTCACCGCCGCAGCGATGCGAGGTTGATCGACCTCGACCGCGGATTCAGCTTTCAGCCGTTCGTCACTGGTCGTCATGAAACCCCTTCGTTCTCAGCGAACCGTTGCGCCTAATACTTGTCTTCGTCGGGGCGGCGTGTCGGCTCGAATGACGTCGGCTGGGGGGTACTCGGCTGACCTTGATCGGAAGAGGCGTCGGCCTCGGGCTGTGGATCTGCGCCGCCCTTGGGCAAACCGACCTCGTCCCACAGCGCAGCCAAGTCGTCATCGTCGAGGGTTTCCTTTTCGATGAGGCGTTCGGCCAGAAGATCGAGGGTGGTGCGATGAAGCGTGAGCACTTCGCGTGCCTCGTCGTGCGCCTCGCTGATGAACAGACGAATCTCGGCGTCGATCGTTGCGGCGATCTCTTCGGAGTAGTTCTGCCGGTGGCTCTGGTTCATCCCCAGGAACACTTCGCCTTCGGGTTCGCCGAACTGTTGCGGACCGAGCAGCTCGCTCATCCCGTACTCGGTGACCATCGCCCGGGCTGTGGTGGTGGCCTTCTTGATGTCGTCCGAGGCGCCCGTCGTGGGTTCTCCGAAGATGATCTCTTCAGCGGTGCGGCCGCCGAGAATCATCGCTATCTGATCGCGGTATGCCGCCCGACTGACGAGGTAGGTGTCTTCGGTCGGCAATGCGAGGGTGAATCCCAATGCCCGTCCGCGCGGAATGATGGTGATCTTGTGAATCGGGTCGGTGTTGGGCAACACGTGGCCGACGAGGGCGTGACCGGCTTCGTGGTACGCGATGACATGCTTGAGCTTGTCGGTCATCAGCTTGCCCTTGCGCTGCGGACCGGCGATGACCCGATCGATCGCGGCTTCGATTTCTTCCGCGCCGATCTGCGACTTGTCTTCGCGTGCCGCCAGGAGCGCCGCCTCGTTCATGAGGTTCGCCAAATCTGCACCGGTGAAGCCGGGCGTGCGGCGAGCGATGACTTCGCTCGACACATTCTCGAGTAGCGGCTTGCCCTTCCGGTGTACCTCGACGATGGCCTTGCGGCCCTCGAGGTCGGGGCGATCGACCACGATCTGGCGATCGAAGCGGCCCGGCCGCAACAACGCCGGATCGAGAATGTCAGGACGGTTGGTCGCAGCGATGAGGATGACGCCCGTGGTGACGTCGAAACCGTCCATCTCGACGAGCAACTGGTTGAGCGTCTGTTCACGTTCGTCGTGTCCACCGCCGAGGCCCGCACCGCGGTGACGGCCCACCGCATCGATTTCGTCGACGAAGATGATGGCAGGCGCGGCGGCCTTCGCCTGCTCGAAAAGGTCGCGTACGCGGCTGGCGCCGACACCGACGAACATCTCGACGAAGTCGGAGCCCGAGATGGTGAAGAACGGAACGCCGGCCTCGCCGGCGACCGCTCGGGCCAGCAACGTCTTACCGGTACCGGGTGGGCCGTACAGCAACACGCCCTTGGGAATTTTCGCGCCGATCGCGTGGAACTTGGCGGGAGCCTCGAGGAAGTCCTTGATCTCGCGGAGCTCTTCGACTGCCTCATCGGCGCCGGCGACATCGCTGAAGGTGACCTGCGGCTGGTCCTTCGACATTTGGCGCGTCTTGGCCTTGCCGAACTGCATGATCCCCTTGCCGCCGCCCTGCATCGAGTTGATGAGGAACAAGAAGATGCCGACCAGGAAGAGAATTGGCAGGAGGTTGAACAACAGCGTTATCCAAATGGAATCACGCTGCTGGTTCACCTTGAAGTCGACTTCGGCGGCCTCGAGGTCGAGCACGAGTTCGTCGGCCGCTTCGGCAACGTAGGTCGTGCGGAACAACGTGTCGTCGTCGAGCTTGCCGGTGAGGGCGTTGTCGCGATCGAGAACCTCGACCTCGGAGACGTTGCCCTCGTCCAACTGGGTCCGGAACTCGGTGAAGTCGAGATCTTCACGATCGGGACCGGAGCGGAGCACGGAGCTCGCCACGATGACGGCGATAAGTGCCAAGGACACCCAGAAAACAACACTGCGGGAAAAGCGCTTCACGGTAGTTTCACCTTATCGGTCGCCGGTTGCGTGTGTACGGCGACACCATGAGCTTCTTTTCGGCAGCCGGCGTCGCATTGTGACGATTCGTGACGATTCGTCACGATTCGCCTCGACTACGAAGATCCTTCACCTACATACTGCGCGATGAAGGGCAGGTTGCGGTACTTCTCACCGGCGTCGAGCCCGTAGCCGACAACAAAGTCGGGCGGAAGCTCAAAGCCGACGTACGCGAGGTCGAGGTCGGTGGCCTGCTGCCCCGATCGCACCAACAACGCACACACCTCGAGCGACGCCGGATTTCGAGCCTGCAGGTTGCTCCGCAGATACTTGAGCGTCAGCCCACTGTCGATGATGTCCTCGACGATGATCACGTCGCGGCCCGTCAGGTCGAGGTCGAGATCCTTGACGATGCGCACGACGCCGCTGGTCTTCGTGGCGTTGCCGTAGGACGACACCGCCATGAAGTCGAACTCGACCGGCAGATCGATCGCGCGGGCGATGTCGGCCATGAACATGAACGCGCCCTTGAGCACCCCGACCAGCAGGGGCCGTCGACCCGCATAGTCCTTCGTGACCTGCGCACCGAGCTCCGCAATACGTTGCTGCAGTGCTTCCTCGGAAACGAGGATCTCGCCGCAGTCATCGCCGATGAACTCCACTATCGGACCCCTCTGAACCTCGTACACATCGACGCGACCCTAACCGGCCGAACGTCGCGAGACGCGGTCCTTCGTGGTGGCGACGTCCGCCTAGGGCGATGGCGTGGCAACGACGTCGACGACGTACGTGGCGCCGTCGCCGCTGAAGGTCAGTGATCCGTTGACGGGGTCGAGATTGTTCGACCACGCTCCGCCGACGGCGTTGCTGGGCAGGGCCGCAGGAAGCGATGCGTTGACCACGTCGCCGAGAGGGCCGGCCGCAGCCACCCAGACGGTGAAGCCGATGCCGATGACGTCATCTGGGTCGCCCAGCGATCCGAGGAACAGCAGCACCGAATCCCAGAAATCCGGGGTTATCGCGGCCTGCACATTGGCTGCGGCGAGGCCGAGCGCATCAGCGATGATCTGCGGATTGGTCAGATCGGCAATGGTGAGCGGCTCGATGATGCTGGCCAACTCGGTTGCGAGCGACGCCTCGACATCGTGCATCAGGTTGTTGATCGTCCCCCAGGACGTGAGATCGCTCTCGATCGCCACGACGACGGTGCCGAGCAGTTCCGGAACGCTGCCGGTCAGAACCTGCTGGAGCGCCACCGGCGTGACGTTGTCGAATTCGACCAAGCCATTGGCAGCCGGAATAGCGACCGAGCTCCCGTCGTACATGTTGCTGGCAAGTTCGTCGTCGAGTTCGGTTAGCAACGACACCTGTGTCGATCCTGCGGTTCCCGGGGTGACACGCCACTTGATGACGGCGATGTACGGCTCGTCGCCGTTGGAGTACCAGGCTTCTTCCTGCGCATCGACCACATGGAACGTGGTCGCCTGCACGTCGATCTGACACGCGGTTGCGATCAACCCAACCGTTGCCACCAACACCGTCGCGCGAAGTCGTCTATGTGAACGAAACATTGCCTACCCCCGATAATCCCCGAGGCATCACCATGACACGCACGCACAATCGAGGCAATATGTCGAGCGCTGCCGATTCGGTAGAGCGGCAGCGTTCGGTGGACACAGCGGCAGCGTTCGGGGGGTCGGGCGTCAGCGGGGGGTGAGCGACAGCCGGCCGGCCGAGCGAGAAACTCGACCGAAGCCGGCGACCTCGGCGGCCACTGCACTCCCCTCGACGACGGTCATCACGCGATCGAGCGAGGCGGTGTCCGGTCCGTACGGCGCTCCCGTCTGCTCTCGAAGCCAACGGCGAAGGGCCGTGCGAGCCAGCAGTTCGGGGTGCGAGCGCAAGGCGACGACATCGGTTGCATCGATTGCGGCGGACAGGGCATCGAGCACTTCCTCGATGGCCCGATGCTGTGCCGCCTGGCGAAGCAACAACGGCACGACGTCGCGACCGCCCACGTCGGCCAAGAGCGGCAACACCTCGGAACGAACACGGTTGCGACGAAAAGCGGGATCGGCGTTGGACGGATCGACAAACGGCTCGACGCCATAGGCCGCGCAGAGCGCCTCGGTATCGGCCCGTCGCAAGTCGAGCATCGGTCGCCGGGCCGTTCGACGCATGCCGGCCAACCCGGTGGGGCCCGCCCCGCGCAACATGTTCAGCACGACCGTTTCGGCCTGATCGTCGGCGGTATGGCCGAGGAGGGCTCCGGCGGGAAGCACGCCGTACCGCGCCTCGCGGGCCCGGGCTTCGAGGTTTGGGCCCGCCTCGACGTGTACCGAGACCGCACGGAACCGGCAACCGAGTTCCCGGGCGACGTCGGCCACGAGGGCCGACTCGCCGGCAGACCCATCGCGCATCCCGTGGTCGACGTGGACCGCCGTCGCGACGCAGCCGGCCTCGGCGGCGAGGATCAGCAGCGCCAGCGAGTCGGCGCCGCCCGACACGGCGCAGTCGACCAGCGTGGTGGGCTCGGGAAACCAACACCGATCCAAGAGGTCGGCGACCAACGCAGACCGCACCGGATGACGTTCCTGTCCTGGCTAGGCCGACGCAGCTTGGTCGGCCTGCATCCGTTCGACCCAGGTTTGCGGAGCACGAATCTCTTGGATCGACGGCAGCATCTGCGGGCCGATCCACGCTTGATCGAGCAGTTCGGTGCCACCCGCGTTCTCGACGACCTCGATGAAATGCTCGCCTTGCGCGTACTGCTGGATCTTGGCGTCGATGCCAACGAGCCGTTGGAACAGCTTCATGAAGCCCTTGGTCTGGCTACGGCGTGAACGCAGGACCCGACCGAATCGCTCGGAGCTCGGAATCTGATCGGCGCCGGCCCGATCCATGGTGACGTCGCCGTGCCCTTCGAGCAGGCTCATCAATCCGGCGATCTGATCGAGCACCGCGCGTTGATCTTCGGAAGCCAGGAGCGCCGCAATGCCGCCGTCGGCGAGCGGGTCGCCGCCTTCTCGCTTGATCGCCACCATTCGCTTCATGCCATCGAGGAAACGCTGGGGATCGGGATCGACCGCGTCGAGGGTCTGATTGACCAAGCCGAGGAAGTGCTCGCGCATCCACGGAATGCCCGTGAACTGCATGCGGTGTGTCACTTCGTGCAGCGCCAACCAGAGCCGGAACTCTTCGGGCGGAAAGGCGTACCGCTTCTCGAGCGCCAAGACGTTGGGCCCGACGTAGTACACGATGTCCTGGTCTTCGGGATTCTCATCCTCGATGACGAGCAGATCGTACTGACCGAGCACCCGCGTCGACATCCATCCGAGAAGGCCCCCGAGTTCGATCGCCGTGAGGCGCCGACCGACCGGTGCCAACAGGCCGTTCGAATCCGTGTTCATCTTGTCGAGCAAGGGGCGCAACAAGCGCTGAAACGATGCGAGGTTGGCGTCGACCCACTGCTCGCGGTCGGCAACCCGAGCACGCGCCGGGCCCGCATTGGACGTGAGCCCCGTGGTCTCGGACACGAGTGCTTCGGCCTGCTGCGTGAACTCGGTGAAATCGGGAAGCAACGAGTGCGCGTGATAGCTGACACTGAACGGCTCGCGCCCGGCCACCTTGCTGGCGACGCGCTTCGCGAGGTCCCAGTCGACTGGATCAGTGGCGCTCAACAGCTATTGTTTCTTCGGGTAGCGCGTTCGAGTGACCTGGGTGGTGTACCCGACGACCAGCCCGATGACGGCGGCGACAGCACCACCACACAAAGCGACGCCCAACCAGAAGTGCCAAACCACAGCAATGACAAGACTCATGCGCCACAGGGTAGCGCGCTCCCTCGAACCCGCAGGTGCCGCGCTGCATTCGAGTGTCTGGGAACAATCCATGCTCCGGTTCCGTTACCTCTGCATGGCCAAGCTGCGCGACGGAGACCGCGACGTTTCCGAAGACTCCACCATCCACCTCACCGACGACCTTGTCGACCAATCTACCGACCGGTTCGTCGACCAATCTACCGACCGGGTCCGCCCGCTCGAACCCGGCGAGGTCGATGCCGAGCTCCGCATCTGTGAAGACCCCGAATGCTCTACGGTGTTGTCCCGATACAACGACCAAGACGGTTGTTCGCTCCATGCCCGGATGGTCGTTCCCCGTATGCGAGGAAAGGTGTTGTAGCGCGATCAGCGCTCACCTGATGTACCCACTTCCTGCCGTCATCGCCAGCGCTACCGCCGGCTACGTTGCCGGGCTGGTCCCGTCGTCCTCGTTGGCGGCACGGCTCGCCGGTCGTTCCCCATCCGCGATGGCCGTTGCCGGAACCGGAAATCCCGGGGCGCTGAACACGGCTACAACTTTGGGCAAGAAGTGGGGCCTCGCGGTCCTCGGCGCCGACATCGCGAAAGGTGTTGTCGCGGCCCGTGCCGGCCGAGCGATGGCCGGACCCGCTGGCGCAAACGTCGCGGCGAGCGCCGCCGTCATCGGGCACTGTTTCCCGGCGACGCGAGGATTTCGCGGAGGAAAGGGCGTTGCGACAAGCGTCGGCCAGGTACTCGCGACCTTCCCCATCTATCTACCCATCGACGCAGCGGTGGGCGCGACCGCCGTGGCGATGCCGTTCTGGAAGCAACGCACCATGGCCGCGAACACCATCGCCTCTGCGGTCTGGGTGGGCTCGGCCACCTTGGCATGGCGACGTCCACGCCTCATCACCTGGGGGCCCGAACCGTCCGCGGCGCTTCCTCTTGCCGCAGCGCTGAGCAGCGCAGCGATCCTCAAACGCTTTCTCGACGAACGCGACCGTGCCCCGCTCTCCACCGGCGATTCGGGCTCCACCGGTACGTGGCCGTCCGCCGAGGCGAGCCGATGAACCGAGCCGCAGTCCCTCAGGTCGCCCTGGTCACCGACTCGACCGCGCAGCTGCCGCCGGAACTCGTCCAACGGTTCGACGTCGGCGTCGCCGCAATCCCGATCACCATCGACGGCAGGAAGTATGCAGAAGGCGTCGATCTCGATGCCGACCAGTTCTTTGCGCTGCACCGGGCCGGAGCAACCAAGATCGCAACGTCGTTGCCGTCGCCGGGAGCCTTCGTCGAGTTGTACGAGACGCACGCTCGTTCGGGAGCCGCCGAGATCGTGTCACTGCACGTCGGCGAGGAATTCTCCGGCACCATAAACAGTGCGCGGATCGCCAGTGAACTCGTCGACATCCCGGTGCGGATCATCGACACGGGGACCGCTTCGTTCGGCGTCGGCGCCTGTGTGTGGGAAGCCGGCGCGGTGCGAGCGGCGGGCGGATCCGCCGACGACATGGCCCGCGCCGTGAACGAGTTGGTGCCCCAGATCACGTGCAGCGTGCTGTTCGAAACGTACGACTTCATCGACGCGAGCGGCCGCACG
>CBESNZ010000070.1:0-11222 GCA_965531045.1 uncultured Acidimicrobiales bacterium | reverse complement strand
ACCTTGCGCTCGAACCACACCATGAGCATCACCGCCACCATCAGCAGCGCAAACGAAACGATCACCTTCAGACCGACGAGCAAGATGTCGCCGAAGGTGATGTCGAAGAGCATGGGGTCGGCGGCGAAGATCATGTTCGCTCGACTCGGACGTTGGTGACGACCTCACCGGCGGCGATGAGATCGTGGGCCCGGGCACCATCCTGGTGACTACGCAATGCCGCGACGCCACGACGAACAGCCTCGTCGGGAACGACCGGCGTGGTGATGGTGCCGACCGACGACAACACCGAAACCCGGTCGCCCTCGGCAACGCCGAGGCGATCGAAGTCGGTCGGGTGCAAACGCAGCTGCGTAGTACCCAACAGGTGGGCGCTGGACTCGCAGTGCGACAACATGGTGCCCGAGTCGTACATCGATCGGGTCGCGACCAGTCGTAGGCCGTACGCGTCGTTGGCGACGGGCTCGACGGGCTCAGCCTCGTAGGTGCCGAGTACCCCGTCGACCAGCACACCCTCGCGGGTGTTGGCCGCAAGGGTCGCGGGGGTGATGTTTGCGTATATCGGTGCGGTGACGTTGAGTTCGGCCCACACGTCGGCCGGGTCTTCGATGCCGAGGTCGTGCCCCATCTGATAGGCGAGCTCGACCGCGAGCAGCCAGTCGGCACGGGCGGTTCCTGGAGGGGTGACCTTCTGGTTCAGAACGCTGACGCGACCCTCGAGGTTGGTGAACGACCCGTCGACTTCGCCGGGGCCGGCTGCGGCCAGCACGATGTCGGCGACGGCAACCGACGCGGTGATGAACAGGTCGACGGCGATGATGGTCTTCGCGCCGTCGAGGGCGCGGCGGGCGAGGTCGGCATCGGGGAAGTCGGCGATCGGATCGGCACCGAGCAGCACCAGCGTGTCGATCTTGCCGGCTGCGGCCGCCTTGAGGATGCCTTCGGTGTCGAGTCCCTTGCTGTCGGGCACCGTCTCGAACGCGGTGGATCCGTCGAGTCCTTGGCGTCCGGGCAGCAGCCCGGGCGCCATACCCATGTCGAGGGCGCCGTGCACATTGCCTCGGGTGAGTGCGGAGAGAAAACGTGCCTCGGGCCAGGCATCACGCATGACCGCCGCCGCGTCGATGATCGGTCCGGCGGACTCGGCAGCCGAAGCACGACCGAGAATGATGGTGACGGGTCCGCCGGCAGCGATAGCGGTGGCAGCCGCCGCGATGGCACCTTGGGCGACACCGCCCGGCTCGTCACCCATCGATCCGCCCACGAGGGCGCGAGCGAGTTGGCCGTAGTCGCCGGGGCGGCTGGGCAGATGGTGCGCTGCGTAGCGGGTGAGGCCCGTCTCGACCGACGACAAATCGATGAGCGTTGCGCCATCGTGCACGACGGCGTGCCGCACGCGCAGGAACAGCGCGCCCAGCGTCTCTTTCGGATCTGGTCCGAGCAGGATGATCGTGCCGCCCGGTGTGCACGTTTGATCGATGGTGGCTCGCGGCAGGCTGAGCATGACCTCGGCCGGCAAGCCATCGCCGAGTTGGGCATCGACGTTGTCGCTGCCGAGCGTGCCCTTGACGAGCTTGGTCCAGACGTATTGGGCTTCGTTGGTCAAGCGGGCGCCGCCGATGACGCCGATGCCGGCCGGGTTCGCCGACGACAATGCGTCGGCGGCCGCAGCGAGAGCGACCGACCACGGAGCGGCGACCAACTCGTCGCCGCCATGGTCGAGGGCGCCGAGACCGGTGCCGCGCATGAGCGGGGCGACAAGTCGGTGGGCGGAGTTGCCGGCTTCAAAGCCGAAGCGTTCCTTATCGGACAACCAGCCCCAGTTGACGGCATCGGCGTCGGCGCCGAGGAGTCGGAGTACCTGGTTGCGAGAGGACTGCACCGTGATGCGACTGCCGACCGAATCGACGACGCTGGTGGACTCGACTTCTTCGAGGTCCCAAGGGCGAGCCTTGAATCGGTACGGCACGGCCGTGAGGGCACCCACCGGACAGATCTGCACGGTATTGCCACTGAAGTACGAGCTGAACGGCTCGTCGGGGAACGTGTTGACCTCGGTGTGGTTGCCGCGGCCCTGGAAATGGATGAGCGGGTCGCCGGCCACCTCTTTGGCAAACCGGGTGCAGCGATCGCACAGGATGCATCGTTCGCGATCGAGGAACACCGTGTCGCTGATCGGAATGGGCTTCTCGAAGTGACGCTTCTCTTCGACGAAGCGACTCTCGCCCGGGCCAAACGCCATGGTTTGATCCTGCAAGGGGCACTCGCCACCCTTGTCGCACACCGGGCAGTCGAGCGGGTGATTGATCAACAGGAACTCGAGGACACCATCCTGTGCCTTCTTGGTCGCCGGGGACTCGGTGTTGACCACCATGTCGGGCATACAGGTGAGCATGCAGCTGGGCTGAAGCGCCGGCCCGCGGCCGGAGTCGACCTCGACGATGCACATACGGCACATGCCCACGGGTTCCATACGGGGGTGGTAGCAGAACCGGGGGATGTACACGCCGTTGCGCTCGCAGGCATCGATGAGCAACTCGCCCGGGCGCGCCGAAACCGCCTCACCATTGACGGTGATGGCGATGCCCGGGTCGCTCTCGGGCGCCTCGTTCTCGGTGTCAGCGGTATCGGTCATGGACGGAGACGTTCTAGTCGATAATTCGTCAGCCAGCCTGCACCGGGATGGTGGTGCGGGCGGGAATTTTGGCTTCGAATTCGTGGCGGAATCGGCGCAGTGCCGACGTGATCGGTGCAACCGAACTCGGCCCGAGCGGGCAGATGGTCGTTTGCTTGGGCGGGAAGGGGATGGCTTCGAGGCCCGCGTCGGGGTGCGCGGCGTTCGGGTACGGGCCCGGCGAGATGTTGTCGGCGATGTCGAGCAACATGTCGAGGTCGCTCGGCCGGCCATGGCCTTCGTAGATGCGCCGCAGGATCTGCTCTTCCCAGGTCGTGCCTTCGCGGCACGGCGTGCACTTGCCACAGGATTCGCGGGCGTAGAACCGTACGACGCGCAGGCACGCCTGCACCGCGTCGGTGGAATCGTCCATGATGACGATGGCGCCCGAGCCGAGCATCGAGCCCGCAGCGCCTACCGGTTTGGCTTCGAGCGGCAGGTCGATGTTCTCCGGGAAGAACCAGGGTGCGGAGCCGCCACCGGGGATGAACATCTTCAACTCGTGGCCGTCGCGTATGCCCTGGCAGAAATTGTCACCGTAGATGAGGTCGCGGAACGTGGTGACCCCTTGCTCGGTCTCGTACACGCCGGGCCGCTTGACGTGACCCGAAATGGCGAACAACCGGGTACCGGGAGAGGTCTCGGAGCCGTACTTGGCGTATTCCTCGGCGCCGTTGTTCATGATCCACGGCAGGTTGGCCAGCGTTTCAACGTTGTTCACGATGGTGGGCTGACCGTACAGGCCGATGGCCGCCGGGAAGAACGGCGGCTTCAACCGCGGCATGCCGCGGTTGCCTTCGAGGCTTTCGATGAGCGCGGTTTCCTCGCCGACGATGTACGCCCCGGCTCCCCAGTGCAGCACCACATCGACCGAGAAGTCCGTGCCCAAGATGTTCTTGCCGACGTAGCCGGCTTCGTACGCGTCGTTCAGCGCCTGCGCGATTCGTTCTTGGGCGAGCGCCATTTCGCCGCGGACGTACAGGAAACACTGCGACAATCCGAGGGCGTAGCAGGCGATCAGGCAGCCTTCGATGAGCTGGTGCGGATCGAGCTCCATCAGGAGGCGATCCTTGTAGGTGCCCGGCTCGGACTCGTCGCCGTTGACCACGAGGTAGCGCGGCCACTTCCCCGGCGGGCAGAAGCCCCACTTGACGCCGGCCGGAAAGCCGGCACCGCCGCGACCGAGCAACGTTGCGCCTCGGACCTCGTCGTGCACTTCTTGCGGTGTCTTGGCCAGCGAGACCTTGAGCGCTTCGTAGCCGCCGGTCTCGAGGTACTTGTCGAGTTTCCACGCGTCGTCGTAGACAAAGCGCGAACTGACGATCTTGGGGCCGTCGTTCAGGACGTAGCCGGGGGCGTGCGGGATGTAGCCGTTGCCGGTTGGTTCAGCCATCAGCGGGCTCCTCGGTCGGCAACCAAACCGGCTGCTCACGCGCCGCCTCGGGGGGCACGATGCCGGCGGTCTTGGCGGGATCGAGGTGTTGGCGGATCCGGCCCAGCGTGCCGTGCGGCGGGATGTCGTCGCGACCACCCGTGCGAAGGTCGGCGACCAACGTGTCGAACTCTTCGTTGCTGATGCGCGGGAAGTACCGGTAGTTGACCTGCAGGCACGGTGCCTCGGTACACGCCGCGATGCACTCGTAGTCTTCGACCGTGAACAGGCCATCGTCGGTGGTGCCACCGTGTTTGACCCCGAGCGTGCTCTCGACGTGTTCGAGCAGCTCCTCGCCGCCGAGCAGCATGCAGGAGATGTTGGTGCACACGTTCACGAGATATTTGCCCACCTCGTGGCGCTTGAACATCTCGTAGAAGCTGCACGTACCCAGCACCTCGGCCGCGGTGATTTCACACAGTTCGGCGATGTGAGCCATCGCCGAATCGGTCACGTGACCGTCCTGTTCCTGGGCGAGATGGAGCAGCGGAATGAGCGCCGACTTCTTTCGCGGGTAGCGGGCGATGATCTCGTGCGCAAGCGTTTCGTTTTCGGCGGTCAGACGAGCCATTAGCGATCGACCTCGCCCATGATGGGATCGACAGTGGAGATGTTGGCGACGGCGTCGGCGATCAGCCCACCCTCCATCAGATACGGAAGACACTGCAGATTGATGTAACTCGGCGGCCGAATGCTGAGGCGATACGGCTTCGAGGTGCCGTCGCTCACGATGTAACAGCCCAGCTCGCCACGAGGCGATTCGACCGCGGCGTACGCTTCGCCCTCGGGCACTTTGAAGCCCTCGGTGAAAATCTTGAAATGGTGAATGAGCGCTTCCATCGACTCATCGATCCGAGCCCGAGGCGGGGGCGTGACCTTCTTGTCCTGGATGCGGTAGTCGCCGATCGGCAACAGATCGAGAATCTGTCGGACGATGCGCATGGATTCGCGAATCTCGTTGAGACGAATGGCGTAGCGGTCGAAGCTGTCGCCGAAGCTCCCCACCAGCACGTCGAATTCAACTTGGTCGTAGGCGAGGTACGGCATGTCGCGTCGCAGATCCCAGCTGTTACCGGTGGAGCGAAGCAGCGGCCCGGTGACGCCAAGGGCCAGCGCCTCGGCGGAGTTCATCACGCCGACGCCTTGCAACCGTTCGCGCCAGATCGGCTGACCGGTCATGAGAATGTCGTACTCGTCGAGTCGGGGTTCGATGAGTTCGAGGAGTCGGAGGCAGTCGTCGCGCCAGCCCTCGGGCAAGTCGACCGCCACGCCGCCGGGCCGGATGTAGTTGTGATTCATACGAAGGCCGGTGACCTTCTCGAAGAAGCGCAGGACCTCTTCGCGTTCGCGCCAGCCGTAGATCATCATCGAGACGGCACCGAGGTCCATGCCGTTGGTGGCCATGAACAAGAGGTGCGATGTCATGCGATTGAGCTCGCACATGAGCATGCGAATCCACGTGGCGCGCGGCGGCGCTTCGACGCCGAGCAGCTTCTCCACCGCAAGCGAGAACGCCAATTCGGTGAACAGCGGACTGGCGTAGTCCATCCGCGTGACGTTGGTCGCGCCCTGCAAGTACGTGAGCGATTCGGCGGTCTTCTCCATGCCGGTGTGCAGGTAGCCGAGCACGGGCTTGGAGCGCTTGACGGTCTCGCCTTCGAGCTCGAGCATGAGTCGCAGTACGCCATGGGTACTGGGATGCGACGGACCCATGTTGATGAACATGCGCTCCTCGGCGTACGGATCCTGGGGCACGAGGGAGAGTGCTTCCAGACCGGATTCGCTGACGCGCAACACCGTGGACACTCGGGCGCGCACCCGTGCATCGGATTCGGAGACAGCACCATCCGCAGATACAGCGGTGGATGCGGTGGATGCGGACGTATCGGCGAGGGTCATGGGGTCACCGGTTGGCCGAGGGCTCTTTGAACTGCACGGGGATATGGCCAATGGCGTAATCCTTGCGCAGCGGATGACCAACCCAGTCCTCTGGCATCAGGACGCGGGTCATGTCGGGATGGTCGCTGAAGGTGATGCCGAACATGTCGAACGCTTCACGCTCGAGGGCCTCGGTGCCCGGCCACACGTCGAACAGGCTGGGAACCACCGGGGTGGTCTCTTCGACCTGTACCCGGAGGCGCAAGCGCTCGCGTCGGCCATGATGGATGACCCCGACCACGACCTCGAAGCGTTCGAGCGAGATGGAGTCGGGCACGCCGCCGCGACCCGGATGCGTGAGGTAATCGACGGCGGTGAGGTCGGAAAGGAAATAGCCGTCGGCCCGCACTGCTTCTGCCGTGGCGACCCACTCATCGACGCTCGGGTGCAACACCTGCTGGTCGAGCGACATGGTGACCGGCACGCCGAAGAGGGTCTCGATTTCCGGCGCGGCCTCGGCCTCGCCTGCAACCTCGTCCTCGTCGCCTGGGGCTTCTTCGGTGGTCGCCACGGTCAGCGTGCTCCGATGGTGACCGGCGAGGTCTGACCGTCGCGCTGCTCGATGAGGATCTCGGCTCCGGCCCCGGTGGCCTCGCGCCGTTGTGTGAGCTCTCCGGTTTCGATCTTGTTGTGCAACGTCAGAATCGCGTGCATGAGGGTTTCGGGACCGGGCGGGCATCCGGGGGCGTACACATCGACCGGCACGACCTGATCGACGCCCTGCACGATCGCGTAGTTGTTGAACATGCCACCGCTGGACGCGCAGACGCCCATCGAAATGACCCACTTGGGTTCCATCATCTGGTCGTACACCTGACGAAGGACCGGTGCCATCTTCTGCGACACACGCCCCGCAACGATCATGAGATCGGCCTGACGGGGAGAGGCTCGGAACACCTCCATGCCGTAACGGGCGAGGTCGTAGTGCGCCGCGCCGGTGGCCATCATCTCGATGGCGCAGCAGGCCAGGCCAAACGTGGCGGGCCAACAGCTGCGGGCCCGCGACCACTTCACCAGGTCTTCCAGCGTGCCGGTGAGGAAGTTGTGATCGGCCCCCTCGAGGCCTTCGTCGAGAAACTCCTGCAAACCCATCTATGCGGCTCCCGGTCTTTGCTGTGCGGGGATCTGGCGGGCACCATCGTGGCCGGTTTCGCGTCCGTCGAGACCAACCCGCCGAACCGTCGACGACGTGGTGCGTTGCGCTGACACCGCCGAATCGAGCGTTCGAGTCTGCTTCAACGGCCCCCAGTCGAGTGCGCCGTTGCTGATGAGGTAGACGAACGACTCGAACACGAGTGCCGAGAAGATGAGCACTGCCACGAGCCCGAAGACGCCGACAGCGTGATGGCTGATGGCCCACGGGTAGAAGAAGATGATCTCGATATCGAACACGATGAAGATCATGGCCACGAGATAAAATCGCACCGGAAATCGCTCCGGTGTTTCCTTGGTCGGAATGATGCCGCACTCATACGGCGCCGACTTCTTGTCGTTGGGCCGACGCGGGGCGAAGAGCTTCGATGCAATGAAGCTGATGGCGGCGAACAGAATCGCCACGACCATCAGGCCCACGATCGGAAGGTATTGGCCCAGCACGAGTGCCTACTTCTTCTTCTTCGAGGCTTCGAACGCCGCGATGTTCTCGTCATGGGTCTGATCACGCACGTGCAGCACGTAGCACAGCACCAGGAAGATGATGAGCGAACCGATCATCGTCATGAACGGCGGGAGCCGCTCGTTTCCGAGGTCGCGCTCCATGATGATCGAGATGACCGGGGCCGACGGATCGAGCACCGGCTGCGCTGGAGGCTGGCCGGGCGGCGAGTAGGTGGGAATGGTTTGCTGGACCTGCACCACGGCGTAGTTCGGTGGACTGAACACCTGGACGGTGTTTCGGAAGAAGAGTCCGGCGCGCTTCCAGGTGCCTTCGAAGTTCTCGAAGCCGCGTTCGGGCTCGGGGTTGTCGAACGTCCACGTTTCCTTGCCGCCGTAGTCATAGGCCTCGAGCAACAAGAAGCCGCCGTCGAGCAGCCCACTCGCCGCCAAGTCGGCAGTGGCTTGGGCCTGAGGCTCGCCAGCGTCGGCGGTGGACAGCAGACGCCAGTCGCCCAGAGGCAGTTCGGTGGTGAGTTCGTGAGCGACGGCGGCGACCTCGGAGAACGTGGTCACCTCGACACGTCGTTGCCGCTGCAGCTGGCGATAAGCGATGTCGAAGTCGGTGAACCCGGCGAGTTCTTCATCGGTGAACGTGAGTTCGGGATCGAACTCGGCGATCGCTGCCTCGTTGTCACTGGCCAGCACCAACTCGAACGGGGTGCCATTGGTCAACAGGTCCTCGCGGTCGGGAAGCTCGGTGGCTTCGTCGAGCGTGGACTCGCTGAGGTTGCCGACGTTGATGTCGACCGTATGCCAAGAGGGCGAATCGCCTTCGTAGCCAATGCCGTACAGCCACCACATCAGACCCATGATGGCCATCCAGCCGAAGAAGCCGGCGAGCGCGATGAGCGTGCCCAGGCGGATGCCGGAGTTGGTGACGAGCAGCAGCCAGACCGAGCCCATGAGCACGGCGACGCCGACCAGCACGACGAGCCAACCACGAATGGCGGGGTCGAATCCGATGCCGGCAAGGAGATCAAGCGTGGCGATCATGCATCGCCCCCTTCTTCGGTTCCGGCGGCAACCTCATCGGTGCCGGCAGCTTCTGCTTCGGCAGTCCAGCTGCGCTCGAGGGCCACGATGGCGTCGATCTGTTCAGGGCTGAGAGTGGCGGCCCATTCGAAGGGCGGCAGTTCAGGGTCGACCAGGTTGTCCTCGGTGCGGGCAGCGAAGCCGGGCATCATCGCCGCGCCTTGGCCCGGGGCACCGTTGGAACCGTAACGCTCACCCGCGGCGCCGCCGGCGCTGATGAACGCCGCGTGAGACTCGGCGGTTTCGAAACGGTCGAGAAGCACGCCATTACGAAGGTTGGCACCGAAGGAGCCGCCACCCTGGACATACTCGTCCTGGATGGGCTGACCGTCGAGGCCGAGCACCTCGGTGGCGTTGTAGGACCAACCTGCGGTGTGGCAGCGGGCGCAGCCGTACACGCCGGAGTCGGCGCGGTTGTTGAACAACAACGAACCCCACTCCAGGTACTTGTCGTAGTCGGGCGAGTCGGGATTCTGGGCCCGTTCACTCTGCGCAACCGCGAGGAATTCTTCGATCATCGCATCGATCTCGGCATCGATGGCGGCCGTCGCTTCGGCATCGCCGGCGGCAGCTTCGATCCGACCTGCAAGCTCGCTGTCCTCGTCGATGATCAGTTCGCGTTTGCCGGCGCGCACACCGTCATCGACCGCGGTCACCACCTCTTCCGGCGGGAGTTGCACGCTTCGGAGGTACACGACGAGATTGTCGATCTGTTGCTCGGTCAGGGGACCACCACCGGGTCCGCCCCATGCGGGCATGACGCCGTTGCGGCCATAGTTGAGGACGAACTTCACCTCGTCTTCGGTGTACCGGCTGAGAACGGTGGTGAGTGCGGGCGCTGCCCAGTTGACCTGGGCCACATACGCACCGTTGTCGTCGGTGAGGGTGACCGACGCTTGGCCCGCACCGCCGCCGGCGCCATGGCACGCCGTGCAACTTGCGGCGTAGGAAGCCTCGCCGCGCACGCGAGCGATGCGGTCGAACTCGAGCACGGCACCTTCTTGACGGCCGGGCTCGGCAATCCAATAGAACGGCAGCGCGACCGAGACGAGAACCAACAACCCGAGACCGAAGAACAGCGATTGGTCGAGCTTCGTGGTCTCGAGTTCTTCATCGGACAGGTATGGCTTGCGGTTGGCGGCCAGCTCGACCTCGGCGCCGACTTCTTCGTCGGTGCCGGTGAAGATCTGGGCGAGGCGGCGTATGCCGAGGATCACCGCCGGCAGCGCGACGATGATCGCGACGACGATGCCGATGTTTCGTTGGGTGGAAGCTAGGACGATCATGTTGTGCAAACGCCTTTTGGCGCGGTTCCTCTATCTCGGACGTGGTGCAGAACGGGTGGGAGCATGACGCTCCTAGTGGCTTGCGCCACTGATGCAGTTGGGGCCTTCGGCTTCTTGTTTGGTGGTGTTGGTGCCGATCGGCGGGCCCTGGATGATGGTGCCGGTATCGACGGTGAGGACGCCGCCCTCGACCGCCGTGGCGAAGCGATCCATGCCACGAGGTGCCGGACCGCCGCGCTTTTCGCCGACGCGGTTGTATTGCGACCCGTGGCACGGGCACTCGAACCATTGCGAGGTATCGCAGTTCGGAACTCGACAGCCGAGGTGTGGGCATTTCTGGTAGAGCGCCACAACGCCGGCTTCCATGCCGGCGAGCTCGGCGGGTGAGTACACGGCACGAGCCTTTTCGAGCGCGCCGTGCGGATAGGCCGTGAGCCACAGACGGCCCTCGGCCTTGTACAGGAAGCCGTTGTTGGACTGGATCTCGGCCAGGATGTTGGCGATGGTTCCGACCTTGAGCTTGGCGCCGAATCCACTGACGCCACCGGGCCACAGAAAGCCGATGCATGCGGCGCCGAAGCCACTGAGACCGACACCGAAGAAGGTGATGATGCCACGGTTGAGGAACTGGCGGCGGGTGGCCCCGAAGGTCTCGGGGTCGGGAGGCGTGTACGGGACGACCGGCGCATCTGCGCCGGCGAGGACAAGGTCGCTACCGGCATTGGCCCGTGCCACCAGCGCAGCCGACTCGACCTCTTTGCCGGTCGCCGGCTCGGCCACCAACGGTACGCCTGCCACCTTGGTCTTCTGCGCCGCCGACTCGGCCTTGCGGGCAGACGTGTCTCGTTGCTCGGTCTCGCGCGACAAACTTCCGGTTGCGTCGTTGGTGTCGGTGCGGCGCGTGGCCGCGAAGATCGCGATGCCGGCGAGGATGACGATGATTGGAATGGCGACGATGAGGGCAGACATTGCAGTGCCTTTCGCAGAGAACGGAGTCTAGAAAATTCGGGTCGAAGAAGTTCGGAGAAAGAGAAGTGGGGTGGGCTAGAGCTCGAAGAACAGACCGGCTTCCCACGGGAAGACGAAGTTGAAGCCGGGACCACGGAAGAAGGAACCGATCATGACGAGTACGGCCCAGAACATGAGGTGCACGGTCATGAGCGAGATGGCGAACTTACGATCTTCGGGCTTGTTCGACGGGTTC
>CBESNZ010000069.1:0-11330 GCA_965531045.1 uncultured Acidimicrobiales bacterium | reverse complement strand
AACCGTGGGCAATCGCGTCGAACCAGGGCATCCCGGCAACGAAGAAGGCCGCGACCAGCACCAAGGTTGCGCCGGCGTAGAACTTGGTGATGTTGCGGATGCCGCGGCGCACGGTCGGCGCAAGGCTGCGGCGCGACCCGCGGGCGCGCTGTTGCTGGCTGATGAGGTCGTTGGTCTTGACCCGCGACGGCAGCAGCGCGGCCGCCATCGAGATGGCGAGCAGTCCGCCGATCCAGTTCGTGGCCGCCCGAAAGAACAGCACGCCATTGCCGAGCCGCTCCACGTCGTCGAACGCCGTCATCCCGACGGTGGTGAAACCCGACGTCGATTCGAAGAAGATGCGCCCGGTGCCGTGATCGAGCACGCCGACGACCTCGTACACCGCCACACCAAAGAGCACGACAGCGATCAGTGCCGTCGTGGCGAGGGTCCAGCCCTGCGTGTTGAGATAGCGAACCGGCAGGGTGAAATACTTACGGCCGACCGCGCCGGCGACCGACAGTGCCATACCGATGGCCAGGAAACGCCACCAAGAGTCACGATGGTCGGTCAGGGCAAAGGCCGAGGACAGATTCGCCGCTGCGCCAACCACGAGGGCTGCATACGCCGTCGCAGCGCCGACGACACTGACTCGGCGCTGGCGTTGCGACGTGATGCTGGGCCGAAGCCCAGCGGTTGCGGTCATCCGAACAACTTGGCCACAGCATCGACCGCGTGGGGCATCGCGAACACCACGACATGATCGCGGTCGCGGAGCGTGCTTCTTCCGCGGGCGATCTGCGCATTGCCGTCGCGCACGATTGCTCCGAACAACGCCTCGCGTGGCACGTCGAGCTCATCGATTCTGCTGCCGTCTGCCGGGCATCCCTCCCGGACGATGAATTCGAGAACCTCGGCCTCGCCCTGGAGGAAGGTGGTGACCGCCGCGACGTCGCTGCGGACGAAGCGCATGACGCCGTTGGCGCTGGCGGTTCGGGGTGACAGAGCCACATCGACGCCGACTTCGTCGAGCAGATCGAGCAACGCAAGGCGGTGGACAACAGCGATGGTTTCTTTGGCGCCGGCCGACTTTGCGAACAAGCACGCCAAGATGTTTGCGTCGTCCTCGCCCGTGAGGGCGACGACCGCGTCGGCCTTCGATACGTCGGCCTCTTCGAGCAGGCCGGCATCGGTGACCTCGCCTTCCAATACCAGGACGTGGTCCAAGTTCTCGGCGAGGTAGCGGGCCCGCTGCGGGTCCCGTTCGATCACCTTGACATCGGCGTTTCGGTGACTGATCCGGTCCGCGAGGATGAACGCGGTGCGGCCCCCACCGAGGAGCATGATCGACCGCGGAACTTCCCGAGCGAAACCGAGGAGGTGCGAAACGAGCCGCCGGGACTTTCGGCGGCAACAGACCCGCAACAGGTCGTGTTCCTGCAGGAGCACATCGTGATCTCGGGTGATGATGGTTTCGTGGTCGCGAGTGACGGCGCCGACGATGAACTCCCACTCGGGTTCGAACTGTGCGGAGACCTCGGACAGGGTCATGCCGACCAGTGGCGCACCGGCGGGCAGGCGCGCCCCCATCACGATGACCTCTCCCCCGGCCATGTTCGCAACCTCGGTGGCGCCCGGATACTTCAGCAGGTTCTGAATCTCGAGCGCGGTCTCTTCATCGGGATCGATGATGAGGTCGGCACCGGAGGCCTTGAGAAGCGGCGCAGCCTCGGGTCCACGAAGCTCGGAGGCTTCGATACGGACGATCGTGCGCGCCACGCCGGCCTGCTTTGCGAGGAGCGATGCCACAAGGTTGGCAGCGTCGTCGGTGGTCGCAGCGACCAGGAGATCTGCGTGGTCTAGGCCGGCCTGGGCGAGCACGCTGGGGTGCGTTCCGCTTCCGCCCACCGTGAGGACGTCGAGTTCATCCTCGATCTGCAGTCGCCTGAGCGGGTCTTGTTCGACGACAGCGACATCGTGACCCTCGCGACTCAGACGCTGGGCTACGTAACTACCGACTTCGCCGGCTCCGACCACGATGATGTGCACATCGGGAATTGTTACGCAGAACTGCACCCGAAGCCTGCATTCTGCGAAGTTTCTTGCGGCGTCAGGTCCGTGTCGCCAGCTGGCCGCGGTCGCGAACCAGCAACATCGTCGGGGTAGCGATCGCGTCGAGCGCCACGTCCCATACCTCGGTCGCGAGTCTGCTGACCCGCTGGCAGTCGTGCGCCACCCCGATCAGGGCCGGCCGACGGCCGGAGGGATCGCGACGGGCGAACGTGGTGTCGTAGTAGCCGCCTCCCATGCCGAGGCGGTTGCATTGATCGTCGAAGGCCACGAGCGGAACGAGTACGACGTCGAGCGACCTGACCACGTCGGAGTTGGCTGGGGGTGCCGGTATGCCCAGCACGCCGGGTTCCAGCTCGCCATCGGCGGCGATCCCGTGAAACGTGAGCCCACCGGGCTCGTTCGGCACCCGCGGGTACGCCGTTACGATCCCCGCCGTCCGGAGGACAGAAATCGTGGGGTCCAGAGAGATCTCGCCGCGCACCGCTCGATACACCCCCGCCGTGGTCGCATCTCGAACAGCGCCGACCCGCAAGAGTCGATCCCGCAGCGCAACGGCGGCCGCGTGCTGCGCTTCGGCTCCGATCGCCGACCGAACGGCGGTCTTTGCTCGGCGAACACCGTCGGCTGTCGCAGCCAACCCGTGGTTGGTGCGGTGGCCGCCCGTGGTGGGTGGAAGGGTGGTCATCGGACCCCAGTTCGTCTTTTTGCGATGTTCTACGGCATCCTTGTCTGTCGCATCGCTAGTCACTAGCGTTGCGCCGTTCCCGGGAGACCCCCTCTCGGTTGTCGTTCCCAGGAGACCAGCTTCGTGGAAGCAATACCGTATCTGGCTGCCATATCAGCCATCGCCGCCCTCGGGTTGGCGTATTTCTATTTCCTCAAGGTCAAGGCGGCGAGCCCTGGCGATGACCGCATGGTCTTCCTCATGACCGAGATCCAAAACGGTGCTAAGGCCTTCCTCAAGGCCGAGTACACCTGGGTTTCGGTGTTCGCGGCCGCCATGTTCATTCTGTTGGCGATCGTCATCCACCCGTTTGCGTCGGTGTCCTACATCATCGGCGCCATATTGTCCGCGCTCGCCGGGTACATCGGTATGACCGTGGCAACCATGGCCAATGCCCGCACCACCGAGGCGGCCAAGAGCGGGCCAGGGGCTGCGCTCCCCGTCGCCTTCCGCGGCGGCGCCGTGATGGGATTCACGGTCGCCGGCCTGGCGCTCCTCGGTCTGATGTTCGTCTACCTGCTCTTCGTCGTATGGATGGAACACGCCGAAGCGTTCGAAATCGTCACGGCCTATGGCCTCGGCGCCAGTTCGATTGCCTTGTTCTCCCGCGTTGGCGGCGGCATCTACACCAAGGCTGCCGATGTGGGCGCCGACCTCGTCGGCAAGGTCGAAGCCGGCATTCCCGAAGACGATCCCCGCAACCCGGCCACCATCGCCGACAACGTGGGCGACAATGTCGGCGACGTCGCCGGTATGGGTGCAGACCTCTTCGAAAGCTACGCCGGATCGATCATTGCCCCGATCTCGTTGGTGGCCTTTGGCAGTGCGCTCGTCGCCGGCCAGGTCGGCGATCTCGACATGCGCTTGCTCATGTTCCCGATGGCGATCGCCTTTGTCGGCATGATCGCCTCGATCATCGGCTCGTTCTTCGTCAAGGGCGGTGACTCCACCGATTCAAAGTCGCTGAGCCGGGCGTTGCACATGGGCACGAACGTGGCCATGGGCCTCACCGTGATCGCCACCGTGATCATCGCCTACTGGCTGTTCAACGACGTCACCCTGGGCGATGGTGCGACCATCGACAAGCCGTGGGGTCTCGGACTCTCCGTCATCGGTGGTCTGCTCATTGGCTGGGCACTCGGCAAGACCGCCGAGTACTACACCTCCGACCACTTCGGTCCGGTCAAGAAGATCGCCGCCCAGACCGAAACCGGTCCAGCGACCACGATCCTTTCCGGCATCAGCGCCGGCATGATTTCGGTTGCGGCATCGGTTGGCCTCATCGTGCTCGGCGTCGGCATCGCCTACTGGGGCGGCGAGCAAACGCTCGGCGACGGCGGCGGTATCTACGGCATCGCCGTAGCCGCCATTGGCATGTTGGCCACGACCGGCGTGGTCGTTTCTGTCGACGCCTACGGGCCGATCGCCGACAATGCCGGCGGCATTGCCGAAATGGCCGATCTCGACCCGTCGGTGCGTGAAGTCACCGATGCCCTCGATTCACTCGGAAACACCACGGCAGCCATCGCCAAGGGCTTCGCCGTCGGCTCGGCGGCACTCACCGCCCTGGCGTTGTTCAAGAGCTTCGAGTTCGCCGTGTTCCAAGCCAGCGGTGGCGAGAAGGTCTTGAACCTCAACGTCGGCGACGTCGACGTGTTCATCGGCCTGTTCATCGGTGCCGGACTCCCCTTCCTGTTCGCGGCGCTCACGATCGACGCTGTCGGTCGCGCCGCCAACGAGATGATCGTCGAAGTGCGTCGTCAGTTTGCGGAAATCCCTGGGCTACGTGAGGGCAAAGAGGGCGTGCATCCCGACTCGGCCCGCTGTGTGGCCATCTCCACACAGGCATCGCTCAAGGAGATGATCATTCCCGGTGCACTCGCCGTGGTCGTCCCCCTCGTCGTCGGTTTCATCGATGTCGACACACTCGGCGGCCTCTTGGCCGGCGCCCTGGTAACCGGGTTCGCTCTCGCCATCTTCATGGCGAACGCCGGCGGTGCCTGGGACAACGCCAAGAAGTACATCGAAGCGGGCGCCCATGGTGGCAAGGGCAGCGACAATCACAAGGCTGCCGTCGTCGGCGACACGGTCGGCGATCCGTTCAAGGACACGTCGGGCCCGGCAATGAACATCTTGCTCAAGGTGATGACCATCGTTTCGTTGGTGTTTGCTTCGGCATTCGTGTAGCGCCAAGAGAACGGTCGAGGGGGCGAGCCATTCGGCTCGCCCCCTCGTGTCGTTTTGCGGGCTCGGTCTTGCGGGCTCGGTGGTGCGGCCGCGGTTTTGCGACCGTGGCGGCTACAGCGTCTGACTGGTGGTTTCGTTGTGATGTTGCCGATCGCGCGCGCCGAACGCCCGTCGGATCTTGGAGTCGAACTCCCAGTTCAGGCCGAAGCCATGCATCTCGAGATTGCAGCCGAGTGAGCGGCGAACGACGTCGTGGGGATCGCTGAAGGCGAACGTTGCCGGTCCATACTCGTGCAGAGGGGCAACGACCTCGGGCCAGGCGGTGCGCTCCCCCGCCTCCTTGGCGGCGATGATGTCGTTGAACCAGGCGGCCACGTCATGCTTGAGGTGAAGCTCGACGGGTCCACGGGGACGGTCGAATGCGGGCAGCAGCGCCAACTGCACGTCGAGTACGGCGTCGAACGCGGCGCTCGGCTCGAGTGTGGTGTTCTCGAGAATGAACGTTCGCACGTCGTCGAGCACCCACTTCCAGCTGAGGGGTGCCGCCATGATGTTCGGGACCGTCCACACCAGGTGGCTGAGCATGGGGAGGCGATTGGGTTCGCGCCGGGACTTCTTGCGAATCTGCTCGTAGAGGTCGACTTCGAGCATGCCGGTCTCTTGGCGAACAAAGCGCGACACCTGGCGCAACACACCGAAGTTCTCGAACAAGAGGAAGATCTCGCGCAAACGACGCATGTCCTCGTAGTCGGATTTGGTGAACGTGGCGGTGGAAACGACGAGCGGCACGCGGCCGGGGCCGATCTCCTTGTTGGTTTCGATCTGGTGCTCGGCCTTGTATTCGGGGTCGTTCATCGGTGAGTTCACCAACAAGGTGGTTTGCGGAATGCGGACCTGCACCTCGCGGTCGAGGCACGCTTGCAGATCGTTGATGAACGTTTGAGAACTCGAGCCGGGCAGACCGAGCATGAGGTCGACGAACAGCGGTAGATCGCTCCGCCGGAACTCGGCCGCAAGTTGGTCGTATTTGGAGGTCTTGATGTTGTGCCGGCGGATGGTGTCGAGCACATCGTCGTCCATGGTTTGCAGCGACATGATGCCTTGCGTGAAAATGCCGGCTTCGGCGAGAATTTCGATGATTCGCTGCAGGTGTTTCACCGTGTTCTTGGCGTAGGAGACGCCGAAAACCTCGGGTGAGCCGAACTCGTTCTTCAGGTCGGCAACCTTCTGGGCGATCTCGACGTCGCGTTTGAAAATGCCGAAGTTCGAGTCTGCGGGTCCGATGGCGGTTACTTGGGCCGCTGCGCACCACTCGAGCTCGGCGAAGACCCGTTCGATCGAGAACTTGCGTATGCGGCTCATGGTGGCCGAACCCCAGTCGCAGAACGTGCAGCCGTAGGGGCACCCGCGGTTGGTTTCGGTGGTGACGTGCGCGCCGGGAACCTCGGCATACGCGTCGAAGAATCCTTCGAGGAACGGTGACGGCACCGCATCGAGATCTACGATTCGGTCCCGGTTTGCGGTCTTGATGACTTCGCCGTCGAGGTTCCGGTAGAACAACCCGGGAACCTGGTCGAGTACGGACAGATCGGGGCGCTCGTCGCCGACGACGGTGGCCAGCGCCTCGAGCATGTCGGTTGCCGTCGCCTCACCCTCGCCGCGTACCGTGACGTCGATGTGGGGGTGGGTCTCGAAGTACTTGAGCGCGTCAACGTCGTAGCTCGGGGTGTCGGGGCCGCCGTGGACGGTCACGCTGCCGGGGCTTGCCGCCTTGACGCGCTTCGACACTTCGATGCAGTGTTCGTGTGACCACAGGTAGTTCGAGAAGAGGTAGACCGCCGGGTGTTCGGTGTTTTGCTGTTCGCGGTCTTCGAGATAGACGAACTCGCGGCGGAAGGAGTACGTGTTCAGCAACGCTCCGTCGTTGTGGACACTGGCGTTCGCGGCGATCAGGCCGAGCGCAAGCGGAGGGCAAGGGTCGAAGGCCACCGGTATGACGCGCGTGAGCCGTGTTCCCGTCGTCGCCAGGTGCTCCGCCTCAGCGGCGTCGTGCTCGAGAGCCCGACGGGTAAAGGTCTCTCGCAGCAGTTGATCGCGTTCAACCATTTCGGAATCGATGATGCCACCGTCGCCATAGAACTGGGCATCGTCGGGGTTCTCGCCGATCATGCCGACGAGAAAGCCAATGCGGTGGATGCGCCCGAGCAGCGAGAGGTATTGATCGATGTCGAGTGCGTGCTCGCCGGCCTCGGCCACGTGTTGCTCGTGGGCGATACCGACCAGCGTGGGGCGCGTGGCGCTGCGCAGGGCAAAGAACTCGGCGGTGGTCAGCATCTCGAGCGAGGACCCGTAGTGGCCGACGATCTCGTACTGGCCGTCGACCGGGCGGGCCGTCAACGGTGTGGACACCATGACCGATCCGGCGAAGTCGGCAGCTGGTGGTGCCTCGGTTGGTGCGCCGTCGCCGACCTTGATGCTTTGTGGCGTCGTAACCAGCGTGTCGGCCGGGATGATTCGATGCTGGCGAATGAGGCGATCGATCGATGATTGCAGATCGGTGGCGCTCAGGGTGGTGCCGGCGACATAGGTGTCGAGGTCGAGGGTCTCGAGCGCCACACCGTCTTCGTGTCGGGAGATGTCGGCGAGCACCCGAAGGAGGGGCAGGTCACACTCGAGGAGTCCACCGAGTGGCATTGGAACACCAAAGGATCCGTGCGAAAGCGCCACCAGGACGACCGGCGCCAGCTTCTGTGGACCCGGTTCTGCCATTTCAGTCAATTTCGACTCCCATTGTATGAATGTGTTTACAATACTGTACGAAGCGAACCCGGGGCTAGTCCCCCACCCTGTGCGAGTTGTCGTTGCGCGTCGGCAGGTGACAATCCGTGGTGCTCATAGCTTCCGGCGTCGGCCAGTACCGCCACCAGGTGCCACAGCGCCATTCCGGCGTCGAGCGGTAGCTCCGTGGCGATGGACTCGCACCAGGCCAACATGTCGACCCACAGCAGTTCGGCGACCGTTTCTTCGTCGAAATACCCGATCGGCTCGGGGCGCCAACGTTTGCTGGCCACGGCCACCGTGGCGGCGTCGGGATGCAGCGGCATTCCCGACGCCAAGGCATGGGCCAGGACCGAGCGCCGAAGGCGTCGATCGTCGGCGCAGAGGAGCGACCGTGGATCGAGGGAACGGCGCGGCGTGGCGCGGCTCGACGGTTGATGGGCGGGATGCGGGTGGGAAGTGCTGGTTGCCATGTTCTCAGTGTGACGACAGCCTGTGACAGTCTCGAAACGGTTGCGGGTGGCGCTGCGATTGCAGCGATGTGCCGCCTTTTTCTGCGCAACGTGGGAGCAAGTGCTCATCCAACACCTAGTTCGTCCGACCTAGAGGGTACGAGCTCCTCCCGGAGCGGAATTCCCGAAGGGCGACATGGCGATGGACCGCACGACCAAACCGACACCACTCACCGCAGCGAGCGGATCCATTCCCGGAATGATCACCTATATCCGGCCCGGCCAACGGCGCGTTGAGATCGGCAACCTCCAATCTTGGCGCCACCTGCTGGCCCAAGAGGACGAGCGGTGTGTCGAGAGCGGTTTCAGCGCCGGCGTCTTGTCGATCAGCTTCGGATCGAGCAGGGGCGTCGAAATCGATGGTCTGACCGCCGATCAGCGCATGGCCGAGGTCATCGACGTCGTGCTCGACACCGTGGCGTTCACCGACCGCGTCTGCATGCTGTCGCCGACGGAACTCGCCGTGTTGATCATCCCGCTGCCCGATGTCCATGAGGCCGAGCTGCGAGCCATAGCGGTCGACGTGGCGTTACGTGACGCCGGCATCGATGCGGGGATCGGCTGGGCGGTGCGCCGCCCCCTCGGCTCGATGGGCGACGGCCCGCTGCAAGCAGCAGCCGCCCGTGCCGACGCCAACGCCGCTACAGCGCACGGCCGTCACCTCCGTCTCGTCTAGGACGGCTTAGGCTCACAACCGTGAGCCGACCGACGCAGAGCGAACGCCTCGACGCGGCGTTGGAACTGTTGGGGCTGAACCGCCACGCCGATGTCGACGCGGTCCGCAAGGCGTACCGCCACCTCATGCTGCAGCATCATCCGGACGTTTCCGGCGGAGATGGCACCCGGGCGCAGCGATATACCGAGGCGCACGCCGCCGTGTCGGCCGCATTTGACGACGCTGGCCTCCTCCCTCCCCCGCCGCAACCGACCTCCGACCGCCCTGCGGCCGAGCCGCGCTATGGCGCCCGACGACACCCTCTCGACGACCGCGCTGCGGGGGTAGATGCCGCGCCGTTGGAGGATCCGCTGAACGATGAAGACAGCCTCACCCTCATCGCGCCCGCCGAGGATGTCTTTCTGGCGATGTACGACGCGCTTCAGGCGGTCGGCGACGTGACGTACGTCGATCGCGACGGCGGGTTACTGGAGGCGCTGGTGGCGATCACCGACCAACCTCCCAGCCAGCTCTTGGTGACCTTCCAAGGCCGGTCTCACGGGATCGAGGCCATGTTCACATTGACCGCGAACGGCAACGAGACGCCGCCTGCGATCGGCGCGGTGGTGGAGCGCGTGGCCCACGCGCTGCAGCGCAGCGTTACCGAACCTTGAGGTCGAGGCCGTCGGCGGCGAAGAGGTCCGGCTTCGGAAGGGACATGAACCGCGCGACGACCACACCCGGGAACTGGCGGGAACGATCTCGGGTGATTGTCACGCTGTCGTTGTAGAACGTTCTCGCCGCAGCGATGCGGGTTTCGGTGTCGGCGAGTTGATCCATCACGTTCAGGTACGTGCCGTTCGCGGCCATCGCTGGGAACGACTCGAGGCGCATGACGAGCGGCCGAAGTGCGGCCGTCTGCTCGTCGGCGGTGGATTTGGCCTCGTCGACGGCGAGGTGCTCGAAGGACCGAGCGGAAGCGACCGCTGTTTGCGTGGATGTCTCGTGCGCCGCTGCTTGTTTCGCGATCTCGACGAGTGGCGCGATGAGATCGCGACGACGCGCCAGTTGTACCTCGATGAGGCTCCACGCACGTCGGGCGGCCTCGCCGACGAGGCGAAGGCGGTTGTACGTGATGACCGTCCACCCAACCGTCAACAAGAGGATCCACAGTGCAATACCCGGCACCACCGCCAAACCGGAGCCCCCCAGACCGGTGTCCGCCAGCGCGTAGTAGGAGCCGAGCGCCAATCCGATTCCCGCGAGGATCACGAGGATCGGAACCGCCACCGCCAGGCGAGTCGTGTGGCTCGCTTCGGATCGAGTGGAGATGAGGAACTTGCCCGGTCCGTCCGCTATCTCCGGGGCCACGATGTCTTCTCGAAGACGGGCCTCGCCCACCACGAAGACCTCGGCGCCGACCACGATCCCCTCTTCGGTGTATCGGTACCGGCCGGTCCGGTTGTCGCCGATCTTCGCGAAGAAGCCCTTCACGCCGCCACCACCGCCCAAATCCTGACGGACCACCTCGCTCACGAGCGTCTGGGGAACCGTGGTGGCGCCCGCCATCCTGACCTGCACCTCACCGGTGTCGTCCACCACGAGAAACGTCTCGAGGTCGCCGCCGAGACGCTCGATCGTGTGCCACTGCGTATAGGTCTCGGTGCGGGAGGTTGTTCGACCCTGCGAATCGGTGTCGGTGACCGTTCGGGTATGGGTGCGCTCCTCTTCTTGGTGATAGCGCCACCAGACGCACGGTGTCTGTGTGCGGTGTGACACCAGGGAGTCGGGGGTGCGCACGGTACCCGCCACCTCATTTCTGCCGCTGAACACCGCGGCGGCCGGCGTCGTGGGCGTGTCGGCATAGGAGCGGCGCCGGCGATCGAGGAACCAGGCGACGCCGAAGATCACCACGGCGCCGGCCATCAACAGGGTGCCGAGCAGTGATTGATTTTGTTGGGTCGCGAGCAGCACAGCGGCAGTGAGCTTACGGCATCCTGTGAGGGTGACGAAGCTCTCTCCATCGCGTTCTTCTCGATCCTGCCGCACGCTGAGGGCAGTCGGCGTCTCCGCTCTGGCGGCGGCCGTGTTCTTCGTTGCCTGGCGTCGACGCGCACCGGGTCGGCGCGACCGGACCGACCGGGCAGTAGCCGCCAGCGGCATCAATCGCACCGGCCGCGCGTCCCGCAACATCGAGGTCGCCAGAATGAGCGGAAGGGTCGGCATGACCGCAGCGGCGCACAAGGTCCGCAAATTCGGCGTTCGCGACGAGCAGGAGCGCGCCCGCCTCGATGCGGCGTTCCAGTTGCGCGCCACCGAGCAGGTCACCGAGCGGCTCGGCAACATGAAGGGCGCACTGATGAAACTCGGCCAGATGGCCAGCTACCTCGACGAGGGCCTTCCGGAGCCGGTCCGCCTGACG
>CBESNZ010000068.1:0-11331 GCA_965531045.1 uncultured Acidimicrobiales bacterium | reverse complement strand
TGGCCCTCCCCATCGAGAACCTCACCGAAGAGGCCTGGTCCAAGTCGTTCGACGTCAACCTGCGCGGGCCGGTCTTCCTGATGCAGGCCGCCTTGCCCCACCTACGCAAGAGCGAGCACGCCGCGATCCTCAACGTCATCTCCGCCGGTGCATTCATGGCAACGGCATTCCAGGCCATGTACGGCGCCGCCAAGTCTGCGCTGCTGGCCTACACCCGTTCCGCCGCCGGCGAGTTCGCCCAGGACGGCATTCGGGTGAACGCCTTGGCCCCGGGCACCACCGACACCACCATGACCCGCAACACCGGCGAAGAGGTATTTGCGCACATGAGCACGATCTCGATGCTCGGCCGCATGGCCGAACCCGCCGAAATGGTTGGCGCGGCATTGCTCCTGTGCAGCGACGCCGGCAGCTACATCACGGGCCAGTGCATCCTGGTCGACGGAGGGCTGACGCCGGCGCGCTGACGGACCGGAGCGATCGATGCTCGCGGGGGACATCTGAGGATGTGATAAGTTCCTCAGATGGATGTCGCAGAGGTTCCGCTGTGACCCGGCCGATCTATGAGGTCAAGGCCGAGTTTTTCAAGACGTTGAGCCATGCGGCACGCATCAGGGTTCTCGAGTTGCTGAGCGACGGACCACGGTCCGTGTCCGAACTTCTGCCCGACGTCGGCATCGAGGCCTCGCACCTGTCACAACAGCTCGCGATCCTGCGCCGGGCCGGTGTCGTCAGTTCAGAACGGCGCGGCAACTCGGTCATCTACTCGGTTGTCGATCCGCAGATCTTCGAGCTGCTCCAGTCGGCGAAAGAGATCATCATGACCTCGCTCGGCTTGGCCGAGGACCTGCTGGCCGATCTGGATTCGGTCGAATTCGGTGGCGCGTAGCCCGCACCCTGCCCTGCGGCCAACTGCAGCCTCAGCCGATGACTTCCATCAGGGCCTGGGTGAAGAGGTCGCGACCGGTCTCGTTGGGAAGCGTCAGGTCGTAGAAGCCATCGATGGGCACGAGGCTCGAGAAGTCGAAGAACTCGGCCCCGGCGGCGGTGACCGTTTCCTCGAGCGATGCGATCACCGAGTCGTGTCCGGCTCGGCCGTTGACATGCAGGAGAGCCAATTCGTCCGACATCGGCGGGGTCACGACGACGATGCGGACACCCGGCACCTTGGTCGCCCACCGTTCGATCGTGGCTGAAATGTCGGACAGGGCCGGCTCGCAGATGAGCGGAGCGCCGGCCGCGTAGCGTTTGGTCGCCTGTTCGACTTCGGCGACGATTCGATCCTCGACCCGGCCGGTCAGCACTCGACCGTCGCTGTAGACCTGTTCGGGCGGCAGGGTGAATCCTGGAAGCGAGTAGCTTGTCTCGAGCGGATCGGGGCCCAGCACAAGGTCGTAGGGATCAATGCCGGCAGCCTCGTCGACATCGCGAAAGATGTCCGTCCGGGCTGTCGCGATCTCCCCGTAACTCTCACCGATCGTGACGCAGTCTTGTCCGAGCAGCCAATGCGTGTCGATATCCCACACGATCTGCGATACCGATGGCAACACGTCGAGCGTGTGCTCCATCATGGCTGCTTGCACCGGCGGCGACGCGGAGTCGACCGACGCGTCGAACACATCGAATCCTTGTTCTCGCAGCAGGGCCACGTCGGTCCCGTACTTCATCTGCGAGTTGCCGGTCAGAATGACACTGGGAATCTCATCTGAGGCTGCGAGTCGGCGCTGCTCCTGGACCATGAGCGATTCGGCAGGTCCAAACCAATGGGGCGAGCGATGCGACGGCGTGCCCTGTTGCATCACGGCATGCACACGATCGAACCCGGAGACGACGAGCGATGAGAGTTCGGCGACATCGCCATAGGACGCGGGGTCGCCGACCTCGATCGGGGGACCCTCGTGGCCAAGGCTGTCTTCGAGAACGCCGAGTTGCGAGACCGTGTCCACGAGGGCGGCGGCCCACGCATCGCGGTTCTCGCCACAGGCCGCCTCGGCCTCGGTGAGCGCAGTCCATGCTGCGGCTGCAGCGTCGGCCGCCTCACCCGGGGGGAACGGTGCGAGCCATGCTGTTCGCCCGGCGGCATCGCTGCCGCTGGCGCACCCGCCGCCGACGACGAGACGAAGACGCAACGCTTCCAGCGCCGGGGGAGCGGTCGCAGGATCGAAAGCGACCGCGTCGTCCGTGCCTGTGGTGTCGGTCGAGGCCGCTCCCGACGAGCAACTCGAAGCGATGAGGAGGGTCGCAAACGCTGCAGCGGCAAGACGCCGGACCGAGTGACGTGTTGAGGTCATAAGATGACTATATGACGAGATGTTCATATGCTGACATCGGGTGTACCGGATTGTGGGATCGGCAAAACCGGCTGCTCGGCGTCATTTCGCCGGCAGCTACCAACCCGGCGTCACGCCGCGGTTGCCGCCAGCTTTGCGGCGGTGTAGGCCACCATCTTTTCGATGGTTTGGAAGTGCTCGAGCGTCACGTCGATCGGGTCGATCGTGAGGTCGTAGTTGCTCTCGAGCCAGTCGACGATCTGAATGACGCCGAGCGAATCGACATAGCCGGTCAGCAGTAGATCGGTATCGGCCCCGAGGTCGTCGGCGTCGAAGGCGATCTCGTCGCGAATGAGCTCGACGAGCTGCGAAGTGAGTCCTGCGGTGTCCATCACGGTCCCTCTTGTACCGGATCGGGCAGTGCGTTGGCCAGTGCCGCTCGAACCATTCGCCGATCGACCTTCCCGCTCGCAGTGGTTGGCATCGCGTCGACGACGTCGATGGACGTGGGCACCGCGTAGGGAGGCAGCATCGTCGCCAGCGAGGTGCGCAGCGCCGCGATATCGATCACATCGGTGGCGGTGATGACCGCGGCGAGCGTCGACGTGCCCTCGTCGTCGCCGATCAGCCCAACCACCGCCAACTCGACCCCGGGTTGATCGTGCAGCGCCTGTTCGACGCCCTCGAGTTCGACACGATGCCCCCGAACCTTCACCTGATGGTCGCGGCGGCCCACAAAGCGCAGCGTCGTTCCGTCGAACACCAACAGATCACCGGTCCGGTACCAGCGGCTTGTTGGATCGGCGCCGGAAGGTCGGAGCGCGAAGGCGGCCTCGGTCAGCTCGGGCCGGTTCCAGTACCCCTGCATGGTCGTGACGCCGCTCAACAATGCCTCGCCCGGCGTACCGGTCGGCACGGGAGTCCCGTCTTCGTCGACCAACGCAATCCGTACGTCGTCGATCATGTGGCCGATCGGAACGATCGAGTCCGGGTCCGGTGCGTCTGCGAACCAATGGGCGGTGACCCCATTTGTCTCGGCCGGGCCGTAGTAGTTGCAGTAGCGGGCGTTGGGGGTGTGCGTCATCAGTTCGGCCAGCGGGATCGGTGGCAGGGTTTCGCCGCCCAGGATCACCCGCTTGAGGCACGAGAGGTCGCGCGCTTCGAGGGCGCCCCGCCGCAGTAGCTGCAGTGCTGCAGTGGGGGCCGAGTACCAGTTCGTGGCCCGCTCGTCCTGCAGGAGCTGCGACAGGCTCGCCGGCATCTTGAGGTAGGGCTCTGGAATGAGCAGGGTCGTGGCGCCGGCGGCCGGCGCGGCGAGCACATCGAACAACGAGATGTCGAAATGCAGGGGAGCGACGTTGGCCATGCGGTCATCGACCCGAAGGCCGAAATCGCCGATGGTGCGCTCGATCCAGGCCAGGCTGCTGCGATGCGTGTGCAGAATGCCCTTGGGGGCGCCGGTCGAGCCCGAGGTGTAGATGATGTACGCCGGATCATCGATCCGGGGCGGCGCCGGGACGGAATCCACGTCGGATTCCGCCACCGCAGCCCAGGGCACCGATGTGGCGCCGTCGGGCGCATGATCGGTGCCGATGAATGTCCGAAATCGGTGGCTGAACCCGTCGAATGAGCGACGCTTGTCATCCGCAGTGATCAGCACGTCGATATCGCAATCGTCGGCGATCGCGTCGACCATGAACGCCGGCGCCAGCGGATCGATCGGCACGTAGACGGCCCCGGCCCGCAACACGCCGTGGATGGCGATATAGCTTTCGACCGACTTGTGCAGGTACAGCCCGACGCGGTCGCCGCGCTGCACACCATGGGCGGTGAGCGTGGCCGCAAGCCGACCGGCAGCGACGTCGACCTCGGCGTAGGTGCGTTCCTGTTGGCCGCTGCGGACCGCGATGTGGTCGGGGAGTACCTCCGACGCCCGCCGAATGATGTCGGCGAGCGATTGCAGCGGACGCGCTGTGGCGTGCGCAGCGAATTGTTCGTGTTGTGCATCCAACGTCGTGCCCTTTTCGTACTCCGTAGTGCACACGGATCATTTTGTTCCCAGATCGGCACGTGTTGTGCCACTCTGAGTTGTCGCTCGTCCCACGGGGTTTACGTGGATGATCCACGGGCGGATGCACCCAGCGAGACCCATCATGGCCGAACAATCAGCACAATTCGACGGAGTGCTCGCTCGCGGCGCCGAAGCGCTGTTGTTCGTCGATCATCCGGTCAAGATTGCGGCGTCCACATGGGCGTCGGAGAGCATCCCCGGCTTCGACGCCATCGAGCGCGACCACGACAGCGAGTTCACCCGGTCGGGCTGGAAGGCCTGCGCCGAATACGGTTTACAGCGGGCGACCGTACCGACGGCTTTCGGCGGCGATGAACTCGACACGGTCACGGCTCTGCTGATGTTCGAGGGCCTCGGTCACGGCTGCGCCGACGCCGGCTTGGCCTTTGCGGTCAGCTGCCAAACCTGGGCGATGCTGCAGGGATTTCTGGCCGGCGCGAACGACGACCAGAAGCAGCGCTACCTGCCCGGCATCGCATCGGGCGATCTCATCGGCGCTTTTGCCATGAGCGAGCTCGAGTCCGGTTCAGACAGCTATTCCCTCGCCACAACCGCCACCCAAGTCGGATCGAACTTCGTCCTGAACGGCCGCAAGGCCTGGGTTACCGCCGCACCAATCGCCGACTTTGTGGTGTTGTTCGCCACCACCGACCCCGAGCTCGGCCGTTGGGGCATCTCCGCCTTTGTCGTGCCGATGGACCTTCCGGGCATCACCGTCGAGACCCGAACCAAGATGGGCATGCGGACCACGCCTTTCGGCGACATCGTTCTCGACGATGTCGAGGTGCCCGAAGCGGCGTTGCTCGGCGCGATCGGCAGTGGGGGAGCGGTTTTCAACGAGGCGGTCGCCAGCGAGCGCGCCTTCCTGTTCGCCACGCAGATCGGCGCGATGGAACGTCAGCTCGACCAGGCCATCGGGTTCGCCAATGACCGCGAGCAGTTCGGACAGTCGATCGGGCGGTTCCAGGCCGTGTCCCATCGCATCGCCGACATGGTGCACCGTCACGAGACGGCCCGAATCCTGCTCTACAAGACCGCGCTCGAGCATCGTCTCGGCCGGCCGTCGACCGCAACCGCGGCGATGACCAAGCTCTCCGTGTCCGAGGGGGCAGTCGCGTCGGGTGTCGACGCGGTCATGCTCCATGGCGCGCGCGGCTACGTCACCAGCTTCGGTGTCGAACAGCAGCTCAGAGATGCCGTGGGCAGCCTCGTCTACTCCGGTACGTCAGATATCCAACGCAACATCATCGCCAGACTCAAAGGTGTCCGAACATGACCATCTCATCCTCGAACGGCCAGCGCCTGTTGGCCGCGCTGCTCGTCATCGTCGCGTTCGCGATGATGATGCCGTCCCCGGCGTCGGCGCACACCGGCGATCAGTCCTATCTGTACCTCGACATCCTCGACGGCACGATCGAGGGACGGGTCGAGTATCCGATCAGCGACATCAACGAGGTGCTCGACCTCGGCCTGCGCCGTGACGAGGCGGGCTTTTTCGCCGATGTCGAGGCGGTCCGGGCCGACATTGTCGACTACACCGACGCCCACCTTTCGGTCAGCGAGGTCGGTGGCAGCCGGCTGCCTCTGGTGTTCACCGATCTCGAGTACCTCGAGCTGTCGGACGACGGCTACGGCATCTTCCACTTCGATGTCGACGCCACCTGGGACACCGTGCCCCGGCAATTCGACATCACGTTCAATCCATTCTTCGAGGTCATCGACGACTACGACGCGTTTCTGATCATCGGCGTCGACTTCAACGGCGGCGTGTTCGACAACGAGGCAAACTGGCTCCTCAACTTCGAGCAAGGCAGCGAAACGCAACTCGCCGACCTCGACGATGCGAGCTGGTGGAAGGGCTTCGTGGCCACGGTTGACCTCGGCGTCGACCACATCCGCATCGGAACCGACCACATCTTCTTCATCCTCGTGTTACTGGTCCCCGCCGTACTGATCAGCCGCAGCGTTACCAACAAGTGGGAGCCATCGGAAACCTTCGGTACGAGTCTCTGGCGAGTACTCAAGATCGCGACGATGTTCACGATCGCCCACTCGATAACGCTCACCATCGTGGGCCTCGGGGTGGTCGACATCCCGGGCGATGCCGTCAAGTGGATCGAAGCGGCCATCGCGTTCTCGATCGTGCTGGCCGCGTTGCACAACCTCTATCCGGTGTTCCACGACAGCGAGCACCTGTTGGCGTTCGGCTTCGGGCTTTTCCACGGACTCGGTTTTGCCGGCCTCCTCAGCGAACTCGGCTTGGGCCGCAGCAACAAGTTGTCGTCGCTGCTCGGCTTCAACGTCGGTGTCGAGCTCGGCCAAATCGCCATCATCTTGCTGGTGTTCCCGCTGCTGTTCCTGTTGCGCCGGACCCGCTGGTACCAGCCGTTCGCCACGATGGGCTCGGTCGCTCTGGCCTTCGTCGCCATGGTCTGGACGATCGAGCGGGTCACCGAACGGGATTCCGGCATCTCCGACCGTGTCGACAACTGGATGAGCTTCCCACGCATTCTCATCCCGCTGGCGGTGATGTACGTGGTCGGCGCCGTGATCTACAAGCGGGCATCCGACGCCGGCACGCTGATCGACGGTGGCACGGGTCCCGACCCGAGCGATGATCGTGAGACAAGCTTGGTTGGTGGGTAACAAACTCCGCGCCGCATGGGCGGACCCGACGTCCCGCCGATCGATCTGGAGCCTGATCGGGGTTTCGGGGCGGGCGGTGTTCTCGTTGCTCGCGCTCATTGCGCTGGCGAAGGCGCTCGGCACGAGCGGCTACGGAACGTACGCGGGCGTCGCTGCCTACGCAGCCCTCATCTCCCCGCTCAGCACCCTCGGGATCGGCGACGCCCTGGTGCAGCACGTGTCGCGCGACCGAGGTCGCATCAACTCGGCCTGGGGTCAGGTGTTGCTCAGCGGAGGTACCGCCGGCATCGCGCTTCTCGTGCTGTTCATGGTGGCTGCACGGGTGTTCCTCGACGTCGACATCTGGGCGATCCTCCTGATCTCGATGACCGAGTTCGTCGGTATGGGCCTGCTGACGAACCACATGAGGGCGAGCATGGCGCTCGATCGGTACGCGGCGGTGGCGGTCCACGCGATCGCAGATGGCCTGGCCCGCATGGCGGCGACCGCCGTGTTCTGGGCGATGGGCTCGGACGATCTGCGCGTCCTGGGCGCGTTGATGTTTCTCACGATGATGACCGCTTCGGTCGTGTCCGGGCTGTGGCTCTGGGGCTCGATCGGTCCGCCGGTGTTCAAACGGCGCGATCTGCCCCAATCGATACGTGAGGGGTTGCCGTTCACCGTTTCCCAGACCTCGGGTGCGACCCAGGCCAATGTCGACAAGGTCATGATGGTCGCCTACGGCAAGGACCTCGACAACGGCATCTATGCCGCAGGATTCCGCGTCGTCAGCTATTCGATGATGCCGATGATGGCGTTGTTCTCGGCCACGCTGCCCGACTTCTTTCGCGAGGGCGAAGGGGGAGTGGGAAAGGCCTTCGCGTACGCCAAGGAGGTCAGCGGCCGCGTGTTCGCAGCGGCAGCCCTTGCCGGCGTGGGTTCGATCGCCGCGGCCCCGTTTGCAGCATGGCTGTTGGCGGACCAGTTCAGCGGTGTGGTGCCGGTGGTAGCGGTATTCATGGCCTACCCCGCGTTGAAGGGCATGCAGTTTCTCGTCGGTGACTCGCTGACCGGGTCTGGATACCAGCTGTTTCGAGCCCGATCCCAAGTGGGTATCGCAGTCCTCAATGTCGCAATGAACCTGTACGCCATCCCGGCGTACAGCTGGAAGGGCGCGGCGGCGACCACCTACATCAGCGAGCTCGGCTTCGTCATCGTGTTGTGGATCGGTTTCCGACGGTTCCGCGCCGCCGAAGCCGACAACACCCGTCGCGATTGACACCGATCCTTTAGGGTTGCATTTCGGACCTCGGGACGGGAGAGACAGTGGGCACTTGCACCTGTGGCGCGAGTCTGGACGCAGCCGACGCGTTTTGCCGCGGCTGTGGCCAAGCCACCAGTCGGAACTGTCCCGGCTGTGATGCTCCGTCTGACAGTGCCGACCGATTCTGTCGGTCCTGCGGCACCTCCTTCGGTCCTGCGGAAGCGGCCCATCAAACACTGTGGGCCGAGGGGGAGAAGCGGCAGCTCACGGTGCTGTTCTGCGATCTTGTCGGGTCGACGGCCATGGGCCAAAGACTCGACGCCGACGCCTACACCGAGATCATCGAAGGGTATGTCGCGACCGCAGGCGGCGCGATCGAGGAGGTCGGGGGCTTTGTCGCTCAGGTCCAAGGGGACGGCATCGTGGCTTATTTCGGGTACCCGGAAGCCCATGAGGATGACACCGAACGTGCTGTGCAGGCGGGCCTGCTGATCCAACGAAGGATTCGCGAGTGGGCGGTGAACATCGACGACGCGTTGGTGAAGGCCTCGGCGCGGATCGGCATTCACACCGGGCCGGTCGTTCTGAACGAGGTCGGCCACGGCGTGCGAGAGCTGTTGGCTCTCGGCAACACCACCAACTACGCGGCCAGGGTCGAGAGTGTGACCCCGCCGGGCCAGGTCGGCGTTTCGCCGGCAACCCGCGAGCTGCTGCGAGGTCGACTGGTCGGCGAGCCGGGAGGACGTCACGAGGTGAAAGGCGTCGAGGGCGGCCTGGACCTCTTCATCGTCACCGGTCTGGCCGGCCGGGTGGATGTTGTACCCCGGGCCGATTTGTTGCACGGTCGCGAGGGCGAGTTCGAGTTGCTCATGGCCGCGTGGCACAGCACCAAGAACGGAATCGGTAGATCGATCGTCGTGTCGGGCGAGGCCGGCATAGGGAAGTCGAGCCTCATCTCCATGGTTCGAGCCAACATCGACGCCCCGATTATCCTCGCTGGTTGCTCGTCCACCGGCAGCGCCAACGCGTTCGATCCAATCCTCGGGCTCCTGCACAACGGCTTCGGCACGAAGCGTGACGGCGATCCAGCAGAGGCCGCCGCCGTTTGGGAGCGGCGCTTCGAGTCCAGCGCCGTGAAGACCGAAGACGCACTGCCGTACCTGCTCGCGTTGGCCGGCCTTCCATCCTCGACCCGGTATCCACTCCAGGTGCTGAGCCCGGAGCTTCAGCGCAAGCGCACCATCGCCGCCGTGGTTCTGGCGCAAACCCTGTTCGGCGAGAGCGGTCCGTGTGCGATCGTGGTCGAGGACCTGCATTGGGCCGACCCGTCGACCGTCGAAGTGCTCGAATCCATGGCCCGCGCAACGACGGGTGTTGCCACCTTGCTCGTCATGACGGCCCGTACCGAGTTTCGCTGGGCAGGAGTCGGGTCCATCGTCGCGGTCGAACGCCTCAACCCGGACGCGGCCAGAACCGTGGTCGAAAGCCAGCCTGGCGCCGAGCTCTTGGGCGCCGACCTGATCGACGAGCTCGTAGCAAGGGCCGATGGCGTTCCCCTGTACCTCGAGGAACTGACGGCTTCGGTGGTCGCCGGCACCAAATCAGCGGTTCCCGAGTCCCTCCAGGACTCGTTGATGGCTCGCCTCGATCGATCCGGTCACGCACGGGCGTTGGCACAGATCGCATCGCTCATCGGGAGGGCCTTCGACCGCGACCTGCTCGGCGCAATCGCAGCCCGAAACTCGGTCGAACTCGACCGGGGGTTGGAGCGACTGCTCAGCGAAAACATCATCGTCGAGCTCGGCGCTGACCGGTACATGTTCCGCCATGTGTTGCTGCGCGACGCCGCGGCCGAGTCCCTCGTTCGTCGCACGCGCATCCGTTTGAGCTGTGATGTGGTCGACGTGGTCGAAGAACAGTTCTCCGAAGTAGCGGCGAAAGAGCCCGCTCGCCTGGCGCGATATTGTGAGTCTGCCGACCGGGCCACCGAGGCGATCAGGTACCTCCGCATGGCAGCGGCACAGGCCGAAGCGCGGTCGGCGCCATCGGAAGCAGCCAGCTTGTTGCTGCGGGCAATCGACCTCTTCGACCAGCTGCCGGACGACGAGCGAACATCGTCTGCCGAGATACCGCTTCGCGCCGAGTTGATGGGGCCGCTCGCCATCCAACACGGCCTGCTCGGTGCACCGGAGGTGGCCAACGTCAAGCGGTTGGAACACCTCGAGGCGGCGTGCGACAACCTCGACGATCGGTTGGCGGCTCTGGCCACGCTCACCGAATATCGCAGCCAGGTTTCCCATGCCGGCCCACTGGTCGAGACCGGCGGACGACTGCTCGCTCTGGCCGCCGAGCACGATCTTCCTCACCTACAAGCCAAGGCCCACATGCTGTGCGGGGTCGGCGGCTCATCGGTGCTTCACCCGGATGAGACGATGGCTCATCTCGAAGCGGTCGAAGCATTGGCCGAGCGCGTCGAGTTGCCCGGCCCCCGCAACAATTACGACGCCGACACGCAAGTGCTGGCAGCCGCGACGAAGGCGGTGAACCTCGCGCTCATGGGCCGTATCGACGAGGCGCGAGAGCGCAGTGCCTTTGCGCTCGATCGGGCAACCAACACGTTGGATCACGCCTTCTCCCGGGGCAGCGCCCTGACCTTGGCGGCCACGGTGCACTTCGATCTGGTGCAACCCGACGGCGTGCTGCAATGCGCGCTCGAGGGTGTCGAATTGGGCGCCCGGCACGGGTTTGGCAACTTCGAGGCGATGAACCTGGTGCTCTACGGATGGGCGCTGACCCGCACGGGTTCCAACGGCGAGGCCGAGGTGGCCCGTGGGCTCGATCTACTCGAGAGTGCAACCGAGTCGTCGCTCCCGTTTCAACTTGCGCTCGCCGCTGACGAGGCGCTCGAGCGAGGCGCAATCGACGAAGCGAAGGCGTATGTGGCGGCCGCCACCGAACACGTCGAGGCGTCGAAGTCGCACGGCTTTCTGACCGTGCTGTGGCCGGCGATGGCCCACATCGAAATCGCCGGCGGGAACCTCGATGCCGCGGTTGAGCACCTGTCGTTGTCGGTCAAGATCGCCCGTCGGGTCGGCCATTGG
>CBESNZ010000067.1:0-11349 GCA_965531045.1 uncultured Acidimicrobiales bacterium | reverse complement strand
CTTGGATTTCGTCGGGGATGCTCACCTTCCGCACCGCCGCCAGCCGATTGGGAGCGAGCCCTGCGAGTACTTCCTCCCAGAGGAATTCGGTGCTCGCCTGACGGCCGGCGGACAGCTGCAGGTCAGCCGTCGCAGCGTGCCGCGGGATCGAAGCAGGATTCGAGGACAGGGCCTCGTGACGATCGACGAGAGCCACCGCCTCGATATCGTCGAGCGCCAAGTCGTCGCTGGTGATCTCGAGTAGCTGTCCGTGGGCGCGCAATCGAGCCATCGGAATCGGAAGCTGGCTACGACCGGACAACACCAGATGGCCGTTGGCGGGCAGGACCGTGAGGAGCGACTCGACCAGCGCTCGGCCGGTGGAGTCTGCGGCGAGCAAATGCGCATCGTCGAGGATCAGACAAACCTCGGACGGTGCGCGGGACAGCACCGCCGTGCTGATCGCCTCGATCGACGCTTCGGCGGTCGATCGAGGTGAGATGCCCAGCGAACGAGACAGTCCGGCGATGAGATGCGCCGCCTCGGAGTCGGCCGGTTCGATACCGAGCCAAACGTCCTCGCCATACGGATCGAGTGCGTTGCTGGCCATGGCAAGGGCGAGCGCGGTGGTCTTGCCGAATCCGCCGACGCCGGTGACCGTCGTGAGCCGGACCTCGAATCGACTGCGCAGGAGACGCGACAGGCGCGGACGGTCGACCACCCGGTCCCGGGTGGTGGTCGTCGGTCGAAATCGAAAGCCACTGCTCAACTGTCACCAAACACTTCTGGCTATTGTCGTCCGATCACCCGAACGCGTTCAGGCCCATGACACAACTGTCGGCAGCAAAATTCCAAGTTCTAGAGCGAATTTCCGCTTTTGCGACCCGAATCTCCCACGGAGCGGCATGCGCAATGAGCCTGGGTTATCCGAGCGTGAACATCTCGGTCAGGTCGACCGAACGATTCTCCTCGATACTGCGGTGAGCGGCTGCGCCCACCGCGACGCTCCACAAACCATCGTCGAGCGTCACCGATGGCGGCGTTCCCGACCGGACGCAGGCAACGAGGTCGACGTGTTCGAGATAGCTCGATCCGTGGTGGAACCCGGAGAACCTGATGGCTTCGTCGGCCACCGCCACCGTCTCGACCCCGCCGATCCAATGCTCGCCGCGTCGACCGCGAAGCAACACGTTCTCTGGGAGTAGCGACTCCAGTTTGCCTGCATCCCCGATGACTACGAGCTCCTCTTGGTTCTTTGTGGCCTCGGCGAACATACAGAGGTCGAGCATGGCGCGTTTGCCATTCGGATAGTCGACGATGACGAAGGCATTGTCCAGAATGTCGGGGCGTTCGCCGTCGTACATCTCGTCGAGGTGGTTGACGTTCTGCCCGCCACTGGCGAAAACCCGAACCGGCTTTTTGCCAATGATCTGCGTCATCAAGTCGAAATAGTGACAGCACTTCTCGACCAACGTGCCGCCGCTATTTCGGTTGAAGCGATTCCAGTCGCCCACCTTTTGCAGGAACGGGAAACGATGCTCGCGCATCGACACCATGTGCACGTTGCCGACCGCTCCGTTGCGAACCTCCGAAATGAGCCGGGAGACCGGCGGCATGTACCGATATTCGAGACCCATCCAGATGAGGCCGGGGTGGTCTGCCGACGCCGCGACGACCTCTTCACAGTCGGCCACGGTCGTACAAAGCGGCTTCTCGATGAGCAGATGGTGCTCGGTGCCGAGAACGTTTCGGAGCACATCGATGTGGGTCATGTTGGGTGAGGCGATCACCAGGACGTCACAGATGTTGTCGGCAACGAGTTCGCGATAATCGGCGTACGTCGGAACCGGATCACCCTGTCCCCCCTCGGCCATGACTGCTTGCGCGTTCTCGAGCGACGGGGGATGCGGGTCGGCTAGCGCCACGACCTCGGCGCCATCGACGTGCGCGATGTTCTGGATGTGCTCGACGCCCATCATGCCGGAACCGATGATCCCGTATCGCAGGTTCTCCATCCTCCGAGACTACGGGTATCGGTAGGTTGGAGGGCCATGACGAACAACCTCGTACGGTCCCAGCAACGACGGTTGGGTCCCTTCTCCGTCGGGCCCCTCGGCTTTGGCTGTTGGCGTTTCACCACCGGCGATGTGACCGAGGCACAAATCCTCATCGAGGCTGCGCTCGCCAACGATATGAACCTCATCGACAACGCCGATGTCTACGGCTTCGATTGGGGCGGCTCCGGGTTCGGTGCGTGTGAGGAACTCCTCGGCACGGTGTTGCGAGCGGCGCCCCACCTGCGCAACCAGATGGTGCTCGCCACCAAGGGCGGGATCATGCCACCGATTCCCTACGACCAGAGCGACGCCGCCGTGCGGTCAGCGGTCGATGCGTCGCTGACCCGCCTCGGGGTTGACGTCATCGACCTGTACCAGATCCACCGGCCAGACCTGTTCGCTCACCCGGGCGAACTCGCCGCCACACTCGCGTCGTTGCGCGAGGCCGGCAAGATTCGCGAAGTCGGCGTCTCCAACTTCACCGTCGCGCAACACGACGCGCTGGCGGCCCATCTGCCGTTCCCGCTCGTTTCGACACAGCCCCAGTTCTCCGTTTCTCATCTCGACCCGATGCGCGACGGCACCCTCGATCGCGCCATGCGCGATGGCCTGGTACCGCTCGCGTGGAGTCCACTGGCGGGCGGCGCACTCGCCACCGGCGAAGGTGTTCGGCCGGCATTGCTCGCGGTTCTCGACCGGCTCGCGGAACGAGAAGGCGTCGAACGAGCCACCATTGCGTTGGCGTTTGTGCTCTGTCACCCGGCCGCGCCGGTTGCCATCGTCGGAACCCAGAACCCGGTCCGGATCGCCAACGCCAACAAGGCGCTCACGGTGCAACTCGACCGCACCGACTGCTACGAGTTGATCGTGGCCTCCGAAGGAGTGCCGCTGCCGTGAACGCCGGCCAGAACGAAAGCACGCCGATCACCGAACCGGCGCTCGAGGTGTCCTGGTTCGGCGCGCTGTGCGACGACGACTACGAGTTTCTCGGCGTTCCGAACGACGATCTCCGGAGCTCCTGGCAGCACTGTCGCGACATCGTCCTCCGGGCCGACCGCAACGGATTCGACAACGTCCTTCTGCCGTCGGGCTACGACCTCGGCATCGACAGCGTGGCATTCGCGGCGGGCATCGCCCCGCTCGTCGAGCAGATGCAGTTGCTGCTCGCGGTCCGCATGGGTGAGATGTGGTTACCGCAGCTCGCTCGCCAGCTGGCGACGATCGACCAGATGGTGCACGGGCGATTGACCATCAACATCATCAGCTCGGACATTCCCGGTCAGACGCTCGAGTCCGAGCCGCGCTATCGCCGAACCCGCGAGTGGATGCAGGTGCTGCGGGCGCTCCTCAACGGCGAGTCCGTCGACTTTCACGGCGATTTTGTCGATCTCACCCTCGATTCGCCCCGAGCCGAGACGGTCAGTGGCCGGTGTCCTCCGTTCTACTTCGGCGGCTTCAGCCCTGCGGCCAAGGACACCGCAGCCGAACATGCCGACGTGTTCCTCACCTGGCCCGACACCGTCGACGCAGTGGCCGCAACGGTGGCCGAGGTGACGACGCGGGCCGCCGCCTACGGTCGCACGCTCGAGTACGGCCTTCGCACCCACGTGATCGTGCGTGAAACCGAGCACGAGGCCATGGCTGCGGCACAGATGCTCGTGAGCAAGCTCGACGACGACATCGGAGAGCAGATCCGCCAGAAGTCGCTCGATACCGCGTCGACCGGCGTGAACCGGCAGGTGGCGTTACGCGAGACAGCCGGCGACGACGGCTTCGCAGAACCCAACCTGTGGACCGGCATCGGCCGGGCTCGCAGCGGCGCCGGAGCGGCGATCGTCGGCGACCCCGACCAGGTGCTGGCCAAACTCCACGCCTACCGCGACGTCGGCATCCGGGCGTTCATCTTGTCCGGCTACCCGCACCAAGCCGAGTGCGACCTGTTCGCCAAATACGTCTTGCCCAGGCTCGACCACGGGCCGCTTTTCTGACGCACTCTCCGCTTCGTCGCTGGCGCTCCTCGGGCGTCGATGCTGACGGCAAGCGGCGAGCTGGTCGCTCGTCCCTCGCTCCCGGGCTCTTACGTGGTTCTGGCGCCAAGCCGACGGCAGGTAGCCAAGCTTGGGCAGCCGGTGCCTGTGCGTCGCTGACGCCCCGAGAGTTTGGTCAGGCGGGGCGCGGGGGCGGAATCGCGGCATGTTGGCGGATCCAGGCATGCATGGCAATTCCTGCAGCGACGCCGACGTTTACCGAACGGGTCGAACCGAACTGGCTGATGTGACACACCGCCGAGCTCGCCGCTTGGGCCGCCGTCGACAATCCAGGCCCCTCCTGTCCGAAAAGCAGCACGCAGCGCTCGGGCAGGGCAAACGTTTCGATCGGCACGGCGCCGGGGACCACGTCGATGCCGATGATCGGGAGTTCCGCAGCGGCCGCCCAGGCGACCAGGTCGGCCACCTCCGGGCGATGTTCGACGTGCAGATAGCGGTTGGTGACCATGGCCCCCCGCCGGTTCCAGCGACGCTTTCCCACGATCTGCACGGATTCCACATTGAACGCATTTCCCGTGCGAACCACGGTGCCGATGTTGAGATCGTGCTCCCAGTTCTCGATCGCGATGTGGAGTGGGTGCCGCTTGGTGTCGAGGTCGGCGACGATGGCCTCGTTCGTCCAGTACCGATACCGATCGAGGACGTTGCGACGATCGCCCTTCTCGAGCAGTTCTGCATCGAATCGCTCGTCACCGGGCCACGGTTGGGGATGCGGCCCCACGCCGACGACGCGTTCGCCGTACTCGCTCGGGGCGTTGTCGGCCGAGAATGCGTGTGCGGGCGTCTCGGGGCTGTCTCCCGGGGTGCTCACGCGTGGACGAAGTCGTGCACGATGTCCGACCAACCGAAGACATCGTCGAGCGTCGACGCAATCGCCACTTCGGCCTGAGGTAGCAAATCGACCAAGCGGTCCACCGTGCTGATCGGGTGGCCGTCGTCGCCGGTCCAAGCCAGGATCTGCACCGGCATCTGCAGCTCGGCCACTCGTTCAGGAGACGGGAAGTTGGCGCCGGTGGCACCGCGAAACACCGTGGCCAGCCGGTGGGGATCGACCGCCCGCATCGCTTCGGCCTGGCGGTCCTTGACCATTGCTTCGACCTCGACGAACGGATCGGCCACCGGCATGTCGGCCGCGGCAGCGATCAGCGGCTCGACCCCCTTGGTCTCGACGATCGACGCCATCAGCTCGTACCGGTCGGCTTGGGCGCTCCGAGATTCCCACGCGGTCGGAGGAATCATGCAGATGAGCTTTTCGATGCGATCGGGCGCTGCGACCGCAGCGTGCAACGCGGTGGCCATGCCGAGCGATGCGCCGCCTGCGATGTACCGCTCGATCCCGAGTGCCTCGCTGAGCTCGAGCTGATCCTGCGCCAGTTGGTCCCAACCGTAGCCACCCGGCGTGCTCTCGGATTCGCCGTGCCCACGCGAGTCGTAGCGAAGCAGTGCGTTCCCCTCGGCAATACGGTCCCAGCGCAACAAGCCCGCGGCTTCCTCGCCGGCCCGTGAGCTGGTGAGGCCGTGTCCCCAGACGATCGCCGGGCCGGTTTCGGGCTCGGGGCGAAGGAGGTCGTAGGCGATCTCGCAATCGCGAACCGTCAGTACTGCCATGGTCCGCTGCGAGCGCTCACTCGACTCCCCTGCCCGCTAGGACTGCTCGGCCTCGAACGCGGCGATGATCTCTTCGTCGGATTGTGGCTCCATGCCAGGCTGCCAGTACGTGTAGAGATCCTCGATGATCGCCTTGATGCCATCGGAACCGCCGGTTGCCAGTTGCACGGTGACGATGTTGCCGTTGACGTGCACCGACTCGAGCCCGCCTCGGTCGAACAGGCGGCGGGCCAACTCGTCGGCTGGATCGTTGCCGACGGCGTCGTCGCGCGAGCTGTAGCGCTCGTGCCCCATGCCGGTGAGGACACGATTCGTCTCGAAGCGGACGATGCCGCTGCGGCTCGATGGCTTTTCGATAACACTGACCGGCTGACCCATGCCCGGGAGTTTAGCTGGCCCGGACGCCCAAGAAGGCAGCCGAGCGACTACACGGTCGGACTCGCCAACGTTGCCGCCGCGGTCGCCAAGAGGATCGACACCATGGCCAGTACCGTGTGCACAACGATGAAGGCGCCGCTGTGGTCGGCAAAGGCGATCTGCACGCCCCGCACGGCCCAGAACACAATGGTCCAGGCAGCCAGCAGCAACAGCCACCAACGGGCCCCGCGGCGTCGACGGAACCACGTTGCAGCCACGACGATGGCGAGTACGACGAACAACGCGACGTAGCTGGTGCGGCCGAGCTTGCCGGTTGCGGTGAGCGCGTCATCGGTCCAGATGTTGAACAACCGCTGGGCCCAGACGAACAACGTCCAGACGATGAGGATCGGGACCACGAAGCGCGGCGCGGTTGGGGCCGCGCCGTCGCCGTGAATACCGAGTCGGTCCGATGCGCTCAAAACAACGACGCCTGGGCCGAAGCCGGCTCACGCCGAGCCACGCCGGTCCACCGCAAGTCGTCCATCCACGCCCAGCTCTGCCGGTGCAGCAGCGACGGGCCGCTGGCGGCCAGCGCGGCTCGGTGACGGGGGCAGGGGTACCCCTTGTTGTGAGCGAAATCGTAGAGCGGGTACTGCGAGGCCATTTCGCGCATCATGCGGTCGCGGGTGACCTTTGCGAGGATGGAAGCGGCAGCGATGGAAAGACTGACCGCATCCCCCTTGACGATGGTCTGCGAACGCCCGTTGGCGACGAAGTCCCACTTGCCATCGAGCAGCACTCGATCCGGTTCGACGCCCAGCTGATCGAGGGCTCTGGTGGTGGCGAGCCGTTGGGCGGCCGACATGCCGAGTTCGTCGCATTCCCGGTGCGACGCGTGGCCGACCGACCATGCCTCGCACCAGTCGGCAATACGTTCGAACAACGCTTCGCGCTCGGCTTCGGTGAGCATTTTCGAGTCGCGGATCTTGTACACCCGCCGGTCCTTCGGTACCACCGCCGCGCCGACCGTGAGCGGTCCGGCCCACGCTCCTTTGCCGACCTCGTCGACGCCGACGACGACCTGGTGTCCGGCAGCCCAGAGGGCCTTCTCGAAGCGCAGCCCCGGAGACTTGGCTTTGACGGCCTTGCGCAGCTTCGGGGCGTGTCCCACCGTGGATGACGTCACGAGAACGAACCGCCCTCGGCCGGGGCCGTCGGAGCGCTTGGCGGGGCCTCGAGCAACACCTCGCCGGCGGGTTCGGTCGAGGACCATGATTCGTCGAGACCCGGACAGCTCAGCACGACCGGACCGTTTTCATGTGGGACGAGCTCCCAGAGCAGCGCCGGGCGTTCGCCATGCCAGCGGACGGCGTAGGACAGCACGCCCGCCGAGGTGGCCAAGTCGCTGACGTCGATTGGTTGCCCCAGCCAGCCCACCGGCACGTGGGGAAGGAGACGCAGTTGGTCCGGGCCTCTGTCGTCGACCACCAGGCCGACGACCAAATCGACCAGGGCCGCCGCCGCGCTTGGGCTGTCGATGGCCCCACCGCCGCCGCGTCCGAGGCGGGGATGGACGGCATCGGGCCAGCTGCGAACGTCGCCACCGGCCTCGACCAACCAGGCCAATCGGGCGTCGATCGGCCCGAGGCCGAGGTCGCGAGCGACCGAACGAGCGGTCTCGACCACGTCGAGGAGTCCTCGGGGCGTGGCCGCCGTCGCATCGTCCACCCCGTCCACTGGTGGCGTACCCGCTGCGGCATCGGCGACCTCTGAGGCCCCCTTGGCCAGGAACTGGTCGGCGGCATCGACGTGGCCGAGTCGCCGCAGGGCCGCGGCCACATCGGATCGGCCACGGCTGCCCGCTGCATACGACTCGTCGGCGAGCGGGAGCAGCAAACTCAGATACTCGTCGAAGAGTCGGTCGTCGCCGAGCGCCGCGCCGACGCTGGCGACCAATCCGACGAGCGGCCCATCGCCGCGGCCGGGCGGCGCATCGTGCCATCTCTGGGCCAGGACCGTCTGGACCTCGCGCCGACCCAAACGCCCGAGCGCCCGCAACACCTCGGCTTCGGCGTCGATCCCCCAATCGGTGGCGCCTGATGGCGACGGCACACCGCGTTCGTCGGCGGCGACGAGCAAGCGGGCGACCGCGGCGAGAAACGCGGCCGTGAGCAAGGCGTCGGGCAGCACGATCGACACACCGGACTCGAGATGACGATCCCAACCGGCGACGACCTGTTCGACCGTCGCCAGCTCGTTGACTTCGACGGAATCGGCCCGGCCCGGGTCCCGGAGCACAACGCAGCGCACCGCGGTTTGATGCGGCACGGGCACGACGACCGACAGGGCAGCCATGCCATCGGGGTCGGTGACCGATTCGACCGTCGGGGCGATGGATGCTCCCTCGACGACGTCATGCACCGAATCCCGAATTCGGCCACCCCGGGCGAGGAGGCCGGGCTTCTTTCCGAGGACGACCGCCGCGGCGCCGTCGACGTAGATCGTGTTGCCCTCCAGGCGCGCCTCGCCGATACGGCCGACCCCCAAGAGCCCGACGGGTCGGACCGCGAAAGCCACAGCCATGGGGACCATCGAGCGATTCTCGACTTCGATCACGACCGCGCCGCCGCCGTCCTCCACCGCCCAGCATCGGTGCACCGCGTCGCCGCCGGGAATTCGCATCGCGGTTTCGAGCACGGGGCCGTCGCCCAGCCGCGCCTGCCGCACGTTGACCTCTCGGGCGGGAAGATGCCAGCGGTCGTCGGCGCCAACCCACCAATCGAGAGACCAGTCGGATCCGGTCGGCTGCACGAGCCCTCGCTGATCGGCGATGGCCATCGGACCCGACAACATGGTCCCCAAGGTGACGCCGTCCCGGCCGGTGACGTTCTCGACCATGCCGACCGCTCCGGGCGGCACATACGAGGTGGAACTCGGGCGTGTCTGCCGCTCGAGCCATTGTGGCCAGAGCCAGTCGTAGCAGTTGTCGAGTGCCCACGCGGTACGGCGCGCCCGATCCTCGGTGGGGTCGGTTTCTGTCGCCCTACGGCGTCGCAGCACCACTAGCGCACGCCGATCCGGGACCTGTGCGGACGAGCAGGCAGGCTACTCGTGGCCGATTTCTCGTTGCAGAAGGCCGCTGTAGGCCTGCGTTGCGGGGTTGCCATGTTCAACGACACCAAAGACTTCCGAAGCGATCGGCATGGACACACCGAATTCGTTCGCCAACTCCATCACGACCCGAGCGGTCTTGACACCTTCTGCGACCTGATTCATTTCTTCGATGATCTGATCGAGGGTCTTTCCGCGGCCGAGTTGCTCGCCGACATGGCGATTTCGACTCTGTTTGCTGATGCAGGTGGCGAGCAGGTCGCCCATACCCGCCAACCCGGCGAAGGTCTCGGGTTCACCGCCCATCGCGACGCCCAGGCGAGAGAGCTCTGACAGCCCTCGGGTGATGACCGCCGCCCGCGTGTTGTCGCCGGCTTCGAGTCCGTCGGCCATACCCGCGGCGAGCGCGATGACGTTCTTGAGGGCGCCGGCGAGTTCACATCCGATCACGTCGTGGTGGGTGTACACGCGGAACAGATCGGTGCTGAACACCGATTGCAGGCTGTCGGCGATGTTGACATCGACCATTGCGAGCACCGCGGCTGCGGCCTGACCATCGACGATTTCCTTGGCCAGATTCGGGCCGGTCAACACCCCGGCGGGATGCCCCGGCAAGATCTCGTCGATCAACTGCGTCACCCGCAATCGCGTGCCCTGTTCGAGACCCTTTGCCAGGCTGACGACGGGAACCCAGGGCCGGACGTGGGGTTTGACCGCCTCGAGCGTGTTGCGACACGACTGCGACGGCACGCCGAGGACCAGCACATCGGCGTTGGCGACGACTTCACCGAGGTCGGAGCTGGCGCGCAGGTCGGCGTGCAGGGTGCGCCCCGGCAGATACCGCTCGTTGGCGTGGTTGGTGTTGATGTCGTCGACGACATCGTCGCGTCGTGCCCACAACGTGGTCGGGGCGTTGTGCGCCGCGAGGTGGGCCACGGTGGTGCCCCACGAACCGGCCCCCAGAACTGCTACTCGAATCGTCATGGCCCGATAGTAGGTCCCCTCGGCGACAACCGAGACAACGTGTCGGCGCCTCGTCGTCGAGGCGCAGTACATTGGCGGCGATGAAGACCACGCCGCTCACCGTCGTGCTCATGCCGGTGAAGGCGTTTGCCGACGCAAAGGGCCGCTTGGCACCAGCACTCGATCCGGCCGAGCGAGCTCGTCTGGCCGAAACGTTCGCCTCTCGCGTCTTGGCCGCCGCCCACCCACTGCAGGTCATGGTGGTGACCGACGATCAGGCGGTCGCTCGCTGGGCAGACCGATGCGGCGCCCGCATGTTGTGGCGACCCGCACAGGGCCTCAACGACGCCGTCAGCCACGGCGTGGCCCGCCTGGCCACGGAAGGCGTCGACCGCGTGATCGTTGCGCACGCCGACCTCCCCAAGGCGACCCGACTCGCCCATGTCGGCGAGTTCGACGGCATCACGTTGGTCCCGGATCGCCACCTCGACGGCACGAACGTCCTGTGTGTCCCGGCCCGATCGGGCTTCAAGTTCTCGTACGGCCTCGGTTCGTTCAAACGCCACGTCGCCGAAGCCGAGCGACTCGGCCTTCCGGTACGGGTCCTCGACGACGAGGACCTCGCCTGGGACGTCGACCTGCCCGAAGATCTGAATTACTGACGCGGTATTGCTTCGCACTCGACACGTCGTCGCAGGCGCACCGATAGCTGCCGGTTGTTTCTGGGCGTGAGTTTTCCTGCTTGTCGACTGTTTCGTGTGGAGGAGCCACGGAAGCTGCGGCTTTTCTCCCGCTCGCTTCGCTCCCTCCAGCCTCGCATTGCGTGCCGCTCCGCTGACACGCATGGCGGGCTCCGCTTGCTCGTCCCTCGCTCGCTTGCCTTTGCCTGTGGGCTGGCGCCGAGCCCGTTGACGTCTCGATGTGCGGGGCAGCCGAGGCCTTCAGGTCGCTGACGCACCAGCGAAGTCGGGAGCGACGAGGGACGAGGAGCGGCGCAGCGCTCGCGTCAGCATCGAGGCCCGAGGAGCAGCAATGCGAGGGACGAGCGTTGCCGGCGACGAAGCCGAGAGTGCGCGACAAAACAGCCCGCGGCGCGCCAGCCACGCGAAGGCACCGGCTGCCCGAACACGGCCACCTGCCGTCGACAAGGCGCCAGAACCAGCGAAGACGGGAGCGACGAGGGACGAGGAGCGGCGCAGCGCTCGCGTCAGCATCGAGGCCCG
>CBESNZ010000066.1:0-11507 GCA_965531045.1 uncultured Acidimicrobiales bacterium | reverse complement strand
GCCCGGGCATGGCACCACCGAGCGTGCGACGCTCGAAGAGTTGCTCGTAGATCGCATCGTTGTTCGTGACCGTGATGCCGGCCAAGAGGTCGCTGTGGCCACCGATGAACTTCGTGGCTGAGTGCATCACGATGTCGGCGCCGAACTCGAGGGGCCGCTGGTTCAGCGGCGTCGCAAAGGTGTTGTCGACCGCCACGATCGCGCCGGGCTTGCGGGGCGCCGCGCAGATCGCCGGCAGGTCAGCGACGGTGAGCAAGGGATTTGACGGGGACTCCAGCCACAGGAGGTCGGCTTCGAGCGCGGCTTCCTCCCATGCCCGGGTGTCGGCCAACTCGACCTGTTGGACACGGAATCGCCCCTGCTTCGCACCGGCGTCGCAGAGCATGACCACACCTTGGTAGCAGTCGTCGGGAATCGCCACGACCGACCCGACCGGCAAGTGGTCGAAGACCGCGCTGACCGCCGCCATGCCGGAACCAAACGCCAACGCGCGACCATCTTCGAGGCCGCCGACCAGCGTCTCGAGCGCTGCGGTGGTAGCCGTGCCGTCGCCACGGCTGTAGACGCTGTCGCCTTCGCGCACGAAGTTCGAGGCGAGTATCGGCGGCACGTTCAACGGATCGCCCGGCTGTCCGCCGCCTCTCCCTGCGCTGACAACCCACGACGCCCGACTTCGCTTCAACATCCCAGCAACCTATCGACCGACCCCGCAGCTGGAAGATTTGTGAACCGAATCAGACGATATTCGTCGCTTTGGGTTCACAAATCTCAAAGGGTGGTGGCCATGAACTCGGCGTGATCGACCGCCGAGCCGAAAGCTGTCTCGAGCACCCAAGCACGCTTGAGGAACAGGTGCGCGTCGATCTCCCACGTGTAGCCCATGCCGCCGTGCACCTGCGTGCAGTCCTTGCCGCATTGCACGCCGGCCTGGTCGGCCAGAATCTTCGCCACCGCCGACGTCCGAGCCGGGTCGCCGATGACCGGGTCGTCGAGGCTGAGGCCAGCCATGTACACGGCCGCCTTGGCGACTTCGGTGCGGCCCAGCATGTCGGCGCAGATGTGCTTGATTGCCTGAAAGCCGCCGATGACCCGTCCGAACTGCTGGCGCTCTTTGGCGTAATCGACCGCCAGCACGGTGGCGCCGCCGGCAAGGCCGAGTTGCAGCGCGGCGGTGAGAACCGCTCCGCGCTGGCGCCATGCGTCTGCGGCGACCGCGTCGGCGATCGGCTCTCCCGCCGGGAGGTCGGCGACCACAGCCACGGGCGTGAGCGGGTCGAGCGGGTGCTCCGACGAAGCCATCGTGAGCGTGGACGGATCGATGCGGTGCAGGCCGGCCTCGTCGCCGACGATCAACACGTCGAGCGACGGCCCGTATTCGACGATGGCGGCTTCCCCGGCACGCGGGCGCTCGACGTAGCCGACAATCACCGTTCCGTCCGCGGCGCCTTCCACCAAACCGGCCGCGAGAGCGGTAGCGACCAAGGGGCCCGGTACGACGAAGGTGCCGAGTTGCTCGAACACGAGCGTGGCCTCGACCCAGCCGAGGCCAATGCCGCCGGCATCCTCGGCGAGGGGAAGCGAGAACACGCCGGTGTCGCCGAGCTCGGCCCAGCGACCGCGGTCGACGCCGCCGGTGTCGATCATGCCGCGCACGACATCCATGTTGAAGCGACCGGCCAGCAGCGATTGCACGCCCTCGACGAGCGCGACTTGGTCAGTGGAGAGTTCGAAGTCCATGTGATGCTTCTCGCTAGCGTTCTTTGGGCAGGCCGAGAATGCGCTCGCCCACGATGTTGCGTTGGATCTGACTGGTACCGGCGGCGATCGACAGCGACAGCGCGTACACGGCCAACGACACGTGATCGTTGGAGTCGGGGTTCTCGTCGCCGCCGAACATCAACATGTTGCGATCGAGGATCTCGAACGCCAGCTTGCTCATGCGCTTCTTGAGGTCGGCGTAATAGAATTTGAACACCGAGCCGCCCGGGCCCGGGGCGCCATCTCGTTGCGCTTGCGACACGTTTCGTTTCGTCAGCGCCCAGAGCGCATCGAGCTCGGCCTGGAGTTTGCCCAGCTCGCGCCGCACTTCGCCGTCGTCCCACCAGGTGCCCGCACCGTGCTTGGTGGCCTTGGCCACTTCGGCGAGATCGGCCAGTTGCTCCATCGTGGCCAGCAATTCGGAGATGAACGCGGTGCCGCGTTCGAAGCTGAACGTGACCATGGCGACCCGCCAGCCGTCGTTCTCCGGGCCGACCAGGTTCTCGACGGGGATGCGAACTTCGTCGAAGAACACCTCGCTGAACTCGGACGAACCGAGCACGGTGTCGATGGGTCGCACATCCATGCCGTCGAGGCCCATCGGGCAGATCAGCCAGCTGATGCCGCCGTGCTTGGACTCGGTATCGGTGCGGACCAGCAGCTCGCAGTAGTCGGCCACGTGGGCGTAGCTGGTCCAGATCTTCTGGCCGGTGACGACGTAGTCGTCGCCGTCGCGCACCGCTTTGCACTGCAGCGACGCGAGGTCGGAACCAGCGTTCGGTTCGGAGAATCCCTGGCACCACACCTCGTCGCCACGGAGGATCTTCGGGAGGTGCTCGGCCTTTTGTTTCTCCGAGGCCTCGGCGATCAGCGTCGGGCCGGCGTGCAGGATCCCGACAAAGTTCATGCCCACATATGGCGCATGGCGATGCTTGGACTCTTCGAGAAAGATCAGATGTTCCGTGGGCGTGGCGCCCCGACCGCCGTACTCGGCCGGCCAGTTGATCCCGGCGTAGCCCGCCTCGAAGAGTTGCCGTTGCCACGCGGTTTCGTATTCGCGCCGACCCGGCCAGTCGAGCCGGTCCGGCGGTGCGCCGATCGAGGGCAGCACCTGGTCGAGCCAGGTCACGAGCTCCTCGCGGAACGCTTCTTCTTCAGGGGTAAATCGGAGATCCACGGGGTCATCGTGACAGATCTGACGACCCGTCAGAAACCCCAGGGAGAGAAAGCGACCGACGCCGCGGGGGCATCCGAACTATCGCAGTGCGGCGATGCGCTTTTCGATCGGGGGGTGCGACATGAAGAACTTGCGCAGACCGGTGGGGACGCCGGGCTTGATGCCAAAGGCTGCGACCTCGTCTGGTAGCGGCGTGCCGGGGTGTTGACGGTCGAGCGCCTGGAGAGCACTGATCATCTTCGGAGCCCCGGACAGGGAAGCTGCGCCGGCGTCGGCCTTGTACTCGCGTCGGCGGCTGAACCACATGACGATCATCGAGGCAAAGAAGCCCAAGACAACCTGCAGCACCATGTACAGGATGAAGTACACGCCGCGACCGCCCTTGCCCAAGGCGCTGGAGATCATCGAGGCCAGGATGCGGGCAATGAGGATGACCACGGTGTTGAGCACGCCCTGGATGAGGGTCATGGTGACCATGTCGCCGTTGGCGACGTGGGAGATCTCGTGGGCGAGCACGGCCTCGACTTCGTCGGCGCCCATGTTCTGGAGCAATCCCACGCTGACGGCCACCAGTGCGTCATTGCGCTTGGCGCCGGTGGCAAAGGCGTTGACGTCGTCGGACGGGTAGATGGCCACATCGGGCATGTCGATGCCAGCAGCGGCGGCTTGGCGCGCCACCATGTCGAACAGCCACCGTTCGGTGTCATTTTGCGGTGTCGTGATGACGTGGGCGCCGGTGCTGCGCAACGCGATCTTTTTCGACATGGCCAGCGAGAAGAACGCGCCGCCGAAGCCGAAGATTGCCGCGAAGATCGTGATGCCAACAAGTCCGCGGGGCTCGATTCCGAGTGCCGCAGCGACGACCGTGAACAGGGCGATGGCCGCGATGTTGGTGCCGATGAGCAAGCCCATCCGCATGCCGAAACCGCTGCCGGGCTTCTTGCCGGCCGGCTTCATTTCGTTGAGGTCAGAGATATCCATGTGTTGCGTGCCCTCCTAGGGACAAAGGCCGGCGTTCGGGGGAGAAGGCGGCCTTGTGGATAACCAACATTCTACTCGACCGCTCAATTCCCCAGACCGCGGCGTCCCCTATCGCGCGCAACCGACCACTCTGCGTCGATATGGGTGTCAGACACGTGTCTGACACCCTCTTTGACGGAGGGTGGGTGGGTTCGCGCGGTGGGTGGTGGGTACCCGAACCAACACGACCCGGATCTTTACGAACCAGCCCGTACCTCGACGGGGATGCCATTGACGGCTGCGTTGCCGCTGATCTCGTCGACAAAGGTGGGGATGGCCAGCAGGTTGTTGTTGACCCCGGCGAACTCTCGGGCCACCGACAGCTGCGTGCCCTCGACGTTGTGACCCCAACCGTGCGGCAGCGACACCACGCCGGGCATCATCTCGTCGCTGATCTGTACCGGCACCTCGATCGACCCCATCTCCGAGCTCACATTGGCCACCGCGCCATCGGCGACCCCCGACGCCGCCGCGTCGTCAGGGTGGATGAGCAGCGTGCACCGGTCCTTCCCCTTCACCAACACCTTCACATTGTGCATCCACGAGTTGTTCGATCGGATGTGGCGCCGGCTGACGAGCAGCAGACCCTCGTCGGCGCGGTCGAGCCGACCACGGAGCCGTGTCAGGTCGTCGGTGATGTAGCGAGGGGCCAACTCGACCTTGCCCGAAGGCGTGTGCAGCACCTCGTCGATGCGTGGCACCATCGGCCCCATGTCGATGCCGTCCGGTTCGGCTTTGAACGAGTCCAGCGTCAGTCCATCGGGGTTCTTGCCGTAGCCATCGCCGAACGGCCCCGAGCGAATCTGGAAGTCGACGAGACGTTCGGGGCCACCCTCGTCGTAGTACGCCATGACTTCGGTCGGGTCGTAGCCACACTTCTCGACCACCCCGGCGAAGAACCCGTCGTCGAACTTCTCGATGTCGATCTGTTCGTTGGTCATGCCGCCCATCAGGCCGCCGACCCGAATCAGGATCTCCCACTCGTGGGGACGATCGGTTCGAGGGAACACGGCGGGCGAGTAGCTGGCGAACGAACGCACCGCCCACCCGAGAATCATGTCTTCGAAGTGGCTCTGTTCGAGGTGCGACAAGCCGGGCAAGATCACGTGGGCGTGACGGGTGGTTTCGTTCAGCCAATTGTCGATGCTGATCATGCACTCGAGTTCGGGCAAGGCCGCGTCGAGCCTGGCGACGTTCGGGGCACTGATGACCGGATTGCCGGCCACGGTTACCAGCGCGCGGATCTGTCCAGCGCCGGGCGTGTCGATCTCTTCGGCAAGACACGACACCGGAACCTGCCCGAGCACCTCGGGGGCGCCACGCACCCGGCTGCTCCAGCGCCCGAACTCGGGCTCGGCAGGTTCGTCCCAGTTCTGAAGCGCCAGCACGGTCGGGATCGGGCGGCCGAACATGAGCCCGCCGGGCGTGTCGAAGTTTGCGGTGACGATGTTGACCACGTCGACCAGCCACGATGACAGCGTGCCGAACTCTTGGTTGCACGTACCGATGCGGCCGTACACCACGCCCCTCTCCGCCGCTGCGAAGTCGCGCGCCAGGCGACGGATTCGATCGGCGGGAATGCCACACGTCAAAGCCACCGCCTCAGGGGTCCAATCTGCGGCCAGCGTCAGCAACTCGTCGAGTCCGTTCACCTTTCCCTCGAGCGCGCCCAAATCGATCGATCTGTCGTCGGCCAGCACCTGCACCATCGCGAGCAGCAATGCCGCGTCGGTGCCGGGCACGATGGGGATCCACTCGTCGGCGTGCTCGCACGTCTTGGTCCGGCGGGGGTCGATGACGACGACCTTTCCGCCTCGCTCACGCACCGCATCAAGCGCACCCAAGATGTCGGGGATGGACAGCAGAGACCCTTGCGACGCCTGCGGGTTCGCCCCCATGACGATGAGGTGATCGGTGCGGTCGATGTCGGGGGTGGCGATGCTCCACGAGTTGCCGTACATGGTTTTGTTCGACACGTTCTTGGGCCACTGGTCGACCGTCCCGGCGGAATACCCCATCTTCACGCCGGACAGGCCGGTGAGCATGCCGACGTACCGGCCAAGCGACAGGTTGTGCACCGTCGGATTGCCGATGTAGTACGAGACGGCATCGGACCCGTGCCGTTCGCGAACACCGAGCAACAGCTCTTCACACCTGGCGAACGCCTCGTCCCACGTGGCCTCACGCCATTCGGTGCCGTCCCGGATCATCGGCACCGTGAGGCGATCGGGGTCGTGGTGCATATGTCCCAGCGTGGTGCCCTTGGGGCAGATGTAGCCCTTGCTCCAGACGTCGTCACGGTTGGGTCGGATGAGCTTCACGTGTTGCTCGCCGGCATCGTCGGGCTCGACGGTGATGCACAGACCACACATCGCCTCGCACAGCGGACAGGTTCGCTTGTGGACCGTCATCATTTCCCCGTTCTTGACGATTCGACCTCGATGTTGAAACGTTCTCGTGACTCTCTCGCACCGCTGGGCACGCCGTCCAGACGGTGAGACATCTCAGCTCCAACCCGAAGGAACCCCATGCTCCAAGGCAAGACCATTCTCGTATTCGGCGTCGGCCCCGGGCTCGGCGGCGAATGCGCCCGCCTCGTCCTGCGCGACGGCGGCAACGTGGTGCTGGCCGCCCGCACCGAATCGAAACTCGAGGCGTTCGCCGCCGAGCTCGATCCAAGCGGCGAGCGAGTCGCGTGCAAGGGCACCGACATGATGGATGAGGGCGCGGTCAAGGCCGTGGTCGCTCACGGCGTCGAACGATTCGGACGCATCGACGGGCTGATCATGGTCGCCGCCGACGACAGCAAACTCGGCGGTTTGTACGACACCACCGACGACGAATGGCAGCGCATCTTGACCAACAACGTCGTCGGCACCATGCATGTCGTCACCGCCTGCGCTGATGTCATGCGCACCAATGGCGGCGGGTCGATCGTGCTGATCGGTTCGCAGAGCTCGTTCGACGGCACGATGCGCCAGACCGCGTACGCCGCGTCGAAAGGTGCCCTGCGCTCGGCGATCGTGCACCTCGTCGAGGAGCTGGGACCGGACAAGATCCGGGTGAACAATGTGGTTCCGACGTGGATGTGGGGGCCGCCGGTGCAGATGTACGTGCAATGGCAGGCCGGCGAGCGCGGCTGCCCCGAACAGGACGTCATCGACGAGATCACCGCCAACATGCCGCTGGGCGAAATTCCCGCCGACGAGGACGTGGCCGAAGCCGCAATCTGGATGTGTTCCGACCGCGCCCGCATGGTCACCGGGCAGACCCTGTTCGTCAATGCCGGCGAACACATGCGCAGCTAGTGGGATTCGCCTCAGAGCGCTCGGGAAGCAACACCCCATACTTCTGGCCGATACGCCGGGGATTGGCGGGCATCTACCCTGGGGGCGATGAACGCTGCCATCCGCAACTTCTGGACCGAACGACGGCCCTCGGACCCCCCGGCGAATAGGTGGTGGGACTACCTGTTCGTCGCCGTGCTCGCCATCGGGTCGGTCATCGAGGCGATCGCTGCTCCCAGCCTTGTTTGGCGACCCGTCACCGCAGCCTTCGGCATCGGCATCGCACTCCTGGTCCTCGTCCGCCGATCCCACCCGCTCCTCGTCATCGTGATCGCAGCGACGGCCTGGATACTGTTCGACTCGGCCGCGTTGTTGTTCGCCGAGGGCACCGTGTCCGGCGGCGGGGCATCGCCGGCTTCGCTCGTTTTGATCTACGCCGTCGCGAGGTGGGCATCGGGGCCCGAGGTGGCGATCGGCGTTGCGCTCACCATTCTCGCCTACGGCATCGGCGAGATCGGAAACGACGAGCTCAACTGGATCCAGTCATCGGCCGGCGTCCTGCTGTGGCTGTTCCCCACGGCGATCGGCATCATCGTGCGGTACCGAGCCAACTTGCACGAACAACGCGTCGCCGACATTCGGCTGAACGAACGCCAGCAACTGGCTCGCGAACTTCACGACATGGTGGCCCACTACGTATCGGCCATCGCCATACAGGCGCAGGCCGGTCAAGCGATGATTTCGCACAACCCGGCCAAGGCCAACGAGATTCTCGAGGTCATCGAAGAGACGGCGTCGACCACACTTGACGAGATGCGTCGCATGGTCGGCATCTTGCGGAACCCGCACACGGGCGCCGAAACAGCGCCCCAGGCGGGCTTGCCCGAGATCCATCGACTCGCCGATACCGCCACCGGCGGCTTGCCCGTCGACGTCACCATGTCGGGCCACCTCGACGATCTCCCCGCGCCGATCACGGCCGGTTTGTACCGACTCGCCCAAGAGGCGGTCACCAACGCTCGGCGCCACGCCCGCCACGCGACGAGGATCGCCATCGATGTCGTCGGCGACGCCGAGCGCGTCTGGCTGACGGTGACCGACGACGGCGACACTCGATCGACCAACCGCGGCGCTACGGGCTACGGACTGGTGGGGATGACCGAGCGAGCGGTGGTGCTCGGCGGCACGTTGCGGGCCGAACCGGCGCCGGACCGAGGCTGGGTTGTCGAGGCCTGCCTGCCGCTCGCCGGAGCAACGTCGTGACGATTCGTGTTCTGCTGGCCGACGATCAAGAGTTGGTCCGCGCCGGCTTTCGCATGATCCTCGAGGCGTATCAACCCGACATCGAGGTGGTGGGAGAGGCCGCTGACGGCGTGGAGGCGGTGGCGCTCGCGAACGAGCTCCGACCTGATGTGTGTCTGTTCGACATTCGCATGCCCAACATGGACGGCATCGAGGCCACCCGTCGACTGGCCGGGCCGGGGGTTGCCAATCCGTTGGCCATCGTCATCATCACCACATTCGACCTCGACGAGTACGTGCACGGAGCGCTGAAAGCCGGGGCCCGAGGTTTCCTCCTGAAGGACGCCGGACCCGAACTTCTGGTGCAAGCGATCCATGCTGCGGCCAGCGGCGACGCGCTCATCGCTCCGAGCATCACCGGTCGGTTGTTGGCAACGTTCTCCGCCGCCGAGCCCGATCAGCGGGCGCAGCCGATCGAGCCACTGACGGAGCGCGAGGAAGAGGTGCTGCTTGCCGTTGCCGGCGGGCTGCCCAACGCCGAAATCGCAGAAACGCTCTACATATCGTTGAGCACCGTCAAGACGCACATCGCGAGTCTCATGATGAAGCTCGCGGCCCGCAATCGGGTCGAGGTGGCCATGTGGGCCTACGAAACCGGGCGGGTCACCTCGACCTGAGTACCCGCTCGCAACTCCTGCCGAAATGCTTTCAGTCGGCTGAGCTCGGCGGGCGATAGGAGCCACTCGCTACGCTCGTTCACCGAGTGTGCTCGCTGGCGCTCGCAACTCCTGCCGAAATGCTTTCAGTCGGCTGAGCTTGGCGGGCGATAGGAGCCACTCGCTGCGCTCGTTCACCGAGTGTGCTCGCTTGCGCTCGCAACTCCTGCCGAAATGCTTTCAGTCGGCTGAGCTCGGCGGGCGATAGAAGACCGCGAGTTGGCCGATGCCCCCACCGATGCCGACCACCGCTGCGATGAGTAGACCGCGGTTGCCGACCAAGTCGTCGACGATGCCGAACGCGTTGTCGAGCGACCACTCGCCGGGACCGAGACCTGCAGCCGCCAAGGCCATTGCAGCGATGATGAACGTGTATTCCCAACCCTCGGACACGATGAAGAAACCGTTGTTGCGGTGGACCGTCCAGCCGGCCACGATCATCACCGCGATCATGGCAGCGGCCGCAAGCGGAAACAGCAGACCCAGTGCGAAGAGGACACCGGAGCCCATTTCCGTGATCGCTGCCAGTTGCGCGTGAAGCTTGCCGGGTTTCATGCCAATGCTGTCGAACCAACCGGCGGTCCCTGGGATCTTTCCGCCCTTGAACTGCTTCGCATAGCCATGAGCGGCGAAGGTCAGCCCGAGGGTGACCCGCAAGATCAGCATCGAGAGGTTGTAGGCATCGAGATCGGGCATGGCGCAGATAGTAGGACCCGCCACTCGGCACCGCGTCATTGTTCGGTCCCGCTGCGGCACGTGGAGATAGTGGGGGCCGCGCGCTTCTAGGCTGCCGAACATGCTCATCGCCTCAGCGGCTCGTACGCCCTTTGCACCGGTCCACGGCGCGTTGTCCGGATGGCATCCGGTCGCCCTCGGGGCGCACGTTGCCGATGCCGCCAGGCGATCAGCAGCGCTCGACCCCGCGCAGATCGACTTCGTTGTTGCCGGTTGCGCGATGCCCGTCGGGGCTCAGTCGGGCAATGTCGCACGAGCCATCGCGATTGCCGCTGGTTGGCCCACCAACATTGGCGCGTTCACCGTCGATGCCGGCGAGGCGGCTTCCCACCAGGCATTGCACATCGGGGTCGCCATGGTGGCTTCGGGCCAGGCCCACGTGGTGGTCGTGTTGGGAATCGAGGTGTCCAGCCTGGTTCCCGCCGGCGCCTCCGCACTGAACCGCAACTACGGCCCGGCGTGGGGACCAGCGGCGGATCGGTTCGCCGATGCCGGCGGCCTGATTCCCGAGGGCGTCGCCCTCGACCGCCTCGCCACCCATCATGGATTTACCGGAGCCGGTCTCGAGGAGTACGCATTGGCCGCACGCGAACGCGGTGCGGGCCGGGTCAACCGTTATGTGGTTGCCACCGCTGAACATCGCAACGGCAAGGACAGCCCGACGAAGAGCCGCGATGTCACCGTCGACGAACTCGCTCCGCTTCCAGAGGACCTTCCCCCGCTGTTCGACGAAGACGGCACCACCACCGCCGCCACTCTGGCGCCGCCGGCCGATGGTGCCGCCGCGCTCGTCGTCGTGTCCGACGATGTCATGGACCGGCAACGCAATCTTCCACTCGGTCGCGTCGGCGCCACCGCCACCACCGGGGCGGATCCGGTGAACATGTTCATGGCGTTGCCGGCACTGGTTCGTGGTCTGAGCGCCCACCAGCCCCCAGACGTGGTCGTCGCCGATACCGCCGGCGCCGCCGCAGAGCTACTCGCCCTCGCCGCTTCCGATGGAGTGCCCTGCAATCCATCTGGAGCGAACCTCGGACGGGGCCGACCGGCGGGCGCCGCTGGGCTCGCAGCGGTGATCGAAGCCCTCGACTTCCTTGCCGATCCCGGCGGAGCAGCCGTGGTGGCGAGCACCACGACCGACGGTTTGGCGGTCGGTACCCGCCTGGCGGTCCTACCCGGTGGGTTCTCGGCATCCGCAACGCCGTAGCATTGGGCCCGTGACCATCCGCATCATCATCGGCGTCATCTTTGGGCTCGTCATCTTGCGCACCGGATTCATCATGCTGCGTGGCTTGGCCCGCCCGATCCCCGAACCTCCACCGCCGGGAGAACTGCGCAAGGTCAAGATCCAGTTTCGCTGCGGAATCTGTGGCACCGAGGTCCGTATGACCAGCGCCAACGACGAAGTTCCCGACCCGCCAAAGCACTGCCTGGAAGAGATGGACCTCGTCGCGCCCATCGAATGACGCACTCTCGGCTTCGGCTCGGCGGCAGCCGAGACTGAAGCGCGAAGTCCGTTGTTTACCGCCGAGCCTCGGGCCTCGATGCTGCACACCACGGGGCCGGCCCCGG
>CBESNZ010000065.1:0-11577 GCA_965531045.1 uncultured Acidimicrobiales bacterium | reverse complement strand
GCGCCACGTCTCCGACGTTCATCGTCGAAACACCGAGACCAGCGTGGCGATCAGCAGCGAAAGATCGCGGCGCAGACCGATGTGTTCGACATACTCGCAATCCAATGCGAGCTGCTCGTCAAAAGATGCAGCGGAGCTTCTGGAGAGCTGGGCCGGCCCGGTGAGGCCCGGCCGTAGCGCGTGGCGTGGGTGATCGAGCAGCCGTGCGGACACCGCGTCCTGCCAGGTCAGTGGCTGTGGGCCCACGAGAGACATCTCGCCGCGCACCACATTTATCAGCTGCGGCACTGCGTCGAACCGCCACCGATGCACCCGGCCGGTAGCCGCGGTGCGGTGAAACGACACCCGCACGCCGGTGGCTGCATCGGCTCCCGGATCGGCTGCTGGATCGTCACTGGCTCGGGGATCGCGAAGGTCGAGTTCACGAGATGCCCGCTTGGTCCGAAGTCGTCGCATTTCGAAAGGACGCGAACGCTGGCCGACGCGGAACTGCTTGATGAAGACGGGTCGCCCGATCGAGACGCGCACGATCAGCGCGGCCAGCACCAGCAGCGGGGCGACGAGGGCGAGCAACAGCGTGGCCACCACCAGGTCGAAGGCCCGCTTTCCGAATCGCGTGTACCAGGTGGCCGGGATTTCGATCGGCTCCTGGGGATCGGTCGACGCACCGACGGGCCCACGCGTGGGGACGGCGCGTGTTTCGGTGTGTTGGGAAGCGTCGGAGCGACTGGCCATCCCCCTATCTTCCTGCCAATCAGTTGTGCGGTGGTGGACCCGACGGCCGCACGAAGTCGGCCCGGGCCACTTCGCAGGCCAGACGTTGCCCACAGCCGTCGAGGTGATCGTTGACGAGCCCCATCGATTGCATGAATGCATACGCCGTTGTCGGTCCCACGAATCGAAACCCGTAGCCCTTCAGCCCTTTGCTCAGTGCGGTTGACTCCGGCGTCAGCGCGATCGAACCCAGGGTGGCGTAGTCGAGTGTTCGAGGTCGGCTCTCCTCCGTTGGCTCGAATTGCCAGACGAAGGCCGCGAACGACCCGTGGTCGGCGACGATCGATTCGAGGCACTGCGCATTGTTGATCGCCGCCTCGATCTTGCCGCGATGCCGAACAATCCCTGCGTCGTCGAGCAACCGTTCCACATCTGCGGCCCCGAACCCGGCGACGATCGAGGGGCTGAAATCGCGAAAGGCAGCTCGAAAGGCGGCCCGTTTTCGCAGGATCGTCAACCACGAAAGGCCGGACTGGAAGCCTTCGAGGCAGACTTTTTCGAAGAGCCGGGTGTCGTCGCCGACGGGTTTGCCCCACTCGTGATCGTGATAGTGCTGGTACGCAGGGTCGTCCCCCGCCCACCAACAACCCACCGCGCCGTCGACGTAGTTGTGCAATCCGGCCGGGATGGGAGTGTTCACCATGCATCGAGACGGTACCTCGCCGCTGCGCCGGGCCCGGCGACGTTTCCTAATGGCGGTGCGTCCGAGGGCCGACACTTGCTCACGATGGCTCATATCGACGCGGACAGTTCCTCGACCGGCGCTGCGCCGTCGACCGCGCCGCAAAATCACGAGCCGGACATGGGGTCGGTCCACGCAACGAAACACGCCGCAGACGTCGCGCTCGACCACTTTGGCAGGCACTTTGCGACCTCCACGCAGCCAATGGTGCTGTTCGGACCGGATTTCCGGATGCTCGCCGCAAACGAAGCAGTCCAACGACTGACCGGGCACGACTTCGCCGCGTCATGGGTCGGCCGGAACATCGGCGATGACTTCTTGACCTTCGCCGATCCCGACGGCGTCGTGACCTCGGTGATTGCACTCTTCGAGGGCCGATGCGAGCAGTTCGACTTCGAATGTGAACTGACGACACCGGATGGCCACCACAAATACCTGCGGATAGCGATCGAGGGCCTTCGAGCGGCAGACGGGTCGATCACCTACATGGCCGGCTTCGCGAGCGATGTCACCGACCTCCGACGAGCCGAATCCAAACTCGCCCGACAGCTGCAATTCGAAACCGTTCTCAACGAGACGAACAACGCACTGCTGAAAGCAGAGAACGGGAGCGACGTCGCCGAGATCATCAACGCCGGCACCGTCGCGCTGGCTCGCCTCGCGTCAGCCAAGCGGGCGTTTGTCTGGAAGATCGACGACGATGGCGACGCCACGATGCCCCTCGATTGGTGTGCGCAGAGGGCCCAGCCGGTTTCCATCACCGAACGTTCTATTCGCAAGGACCGAGTTCGGGACGCGCTCCCTGCGATGGCCGAAACGGGTGTCACGACCGTCGCCGGCGTCGACGTTCCGGGGCTCGCCACGATCGAAGGAGCCGATCGGTTGATGGCCATCGTCGCGCCGGTGTGCGTTGGCGAACGCGACAGCGAGCAGCTCGTTGCGATGATCGGCATGGTCTTCGACGCCACCGCGCCCGGCGACGATACGGGAATTGCATCGGCCCATCTTGCCGACCTTGCCTTGATCTTCACGCGGACTCGCAAGTCCCTCGAGCGTCGACGGCTGGCCGATGTCCGCGCCGAATATGCGAAGTTCGTCAACCATGTCGGGGCCCAGTTCCTCACGCCGGGAGATGCCGATCAGGACAAACGAATCGAACGAGCGCTCGGCGACCTGGGAAGCATGATCGGCGCGCACCATGTGCAACTGCGCACCATCGACTGGGAGTCGATGGTGAGCACGGTTTCCGTCGAGTATTGCGACCGGAGTACCGGCTCGACCTTTTCGATGCTGGATGACTTCGCAACCATCGACCTCAACGATCCGGGCATGCGCGACATCGCCTCTCGAACCGTGCCGAACCAGTTTCCCATGGGCGACTACAACTTCGATCCCAGCCTCGACGACGCGACGGTCGTCTTGAGCGTTCCCCTCGTCGTCGATGACGTGGTCACCGCAACGATCAATGCGGTCGCAATCGGGCATGGCCAGTTCTCCGCCGATCAAATATGGATGGTGCACTCGATCGCCGGGCTCATCACGCAGCTCCAACTCCGGCAAGCCGCCGAAGAGGAACTCCGACACCGGCTCGAGCTCGACCACATGGTTCGCACGATCGCCATCGACTTCAACGAACTCACGTCCGACACGATCGCCGGTGGCCTGCAGCGAGCGCTTCGCCGCATCGGCGAGACGCTGCGGGTGGACCGAGCAGCCCTGTGTCGTTTGAACCAGCAGGCGAGGACGATCCTGCTGGCAGAAGAGTGGGTCAAAGATCCGCGACGAGCGGTTCCCGCGTCAGACCGGCTGGTCTCCGGTGACGATTCGGCCACCGTGACGATGCTGCTGAAGTCCACGATTCCGATCTTCCGAACCCCTGATTCGATCGCCAGCAGCCTCGCCAAGATGATGCCGCAGGGCGTCCAAGTCGTCCACATTCCGCTCGTCCGAGGTGGCGTTCCAGTCCTGAGTATCAACTTCGAAGCCGATGCCGGGCGGGTGTGGACCGATGCCGAACTCGGCGCTATCCGTTCGATCTCCGCGCTTGTCGTGCAGCTCGACGCTCGTGTCGAAGCCGAGCGTTCGGTGCTTCGACGGTTGGAGCTCGAAGACCTCACGCGGGCCATCGCCACCGACTTTCTCGATCTTGGCAACAATTCTCGGGGAGCCGGCCTCGACCTCGCCCTCGCCCGTCTCGGTCCCGGGATCGGCGTCAACGTCATCAGCCTCTGGCGAGTCGACAACTCGGCATCCACCTGCACGCTGCGCAACATCTGGGGCACCGAGGTAGCCGAACCCACCGACCGCGTGCTCGACACCAGAGACGACCCGGCTCTCGCCAATCTGACCAACGGCAACGGCGCCTCGGTCGAGATCGTCGCGTTGGGCACGCTGCCGATCACTCGCTGTCCGCCGGGGCCCGGGAGCGCCGCATATGCCTCGCTCAGGGACGCAGCGGGCGTGGTCCGAGGGCTGATCGGCTTCGAGCGGGTCGAGCAAGAACCGTTCTCGAACGAAGAGCTGGGAGCGATCGAGACCGTCGCGTCGATGCTCGTACAGGTGGACGCTCGCCTCGAGGCGGAGGAGTACTTCACGTCGGCGTTCGACAACGCCCCGGTGGGCGTGACGATGCGAGATGAACGGGGCCGATTGCTCGCGTGCAACCGTGCCTACGAGGCATTCATCGGTGCAACGCAGGAGCAACTCTTGGCCGACGTCGACGACTCTCTCGGTCCGCGATCGACAACAGAGCGCGAGGCCTCGCTCGTCGACGGCGCGAGCGACGAGATCGCGTTCCGTCGTGTGGACGACAATGTGGTGTGGGCAAAGGTGTCGACCACCCATGTCCGCCAACCCGACGGGCAAACCAAGCTCATCTTGAGCCACGTCGAGGACACGACCGAGCGTCGCCACGCGGTCGAGCAACTCGAGTATCAGGCAAGTCACGATGAACTGACCGGCCTCGCCAACCGTCGCGTCTTTCTCGACGAGTTGAAATCTTGTCTTTCGGAGCCGCCACAGCCTGACCAGGCTGCGGTCCTGCTCCTCGACCTCGATCGGTTCAAGGTAGCGAACGACTCCCTCGGCCACAGCGCCGGCGACGACATCTTGCGCACCATCGCAAATCGGCTGCGATTCGCCGTGCGCCCCGGCGATGTTGTCGCGCGCCTCGGCGGGGACGAGTTCGTCGTACTCCTCCGCGGCCCGGTGGATGAACTGGAAACCACGACGGTGGCAGAACGACTGTTGTCGTTGATCAGCAAGCCGATCGAAACCGGTGGCGGCGAAGTCCAGACCAGCTGCAGCGTCGGCGTCGCCTTTCCGTCACCGGCTGACGAAAGCATCGAGGATGTGTTGCGCCACGCGGACGCGGCGATGTACCAAGCCAAGAGTCGTGGTCGCGACCGTTTCGTCGTGTTCAACCAAGAGCATCGAGAGGCGCTGGCCCAGAAGGTCCGCCTCGAACGGCAGCTCCGCATCGCCATCGACGAGCAGAGTCTCATCTTGTTCTACCAACCGGAGATCGAACTCGCGTCCGGCCGCATTCTCGGTGCCGAAGGCCTCATCCGTTGGCAGCATCCCGAGTTCGGCCTCTTGACCGCCGGCGCGTTCATCGAACTCGCCGAAGAGTCCGGCCTCATCGTCGACCTCGGTCGCTTCGTCCTCGACCGCGTATGCCGACAGGGCGCGGAGTGGAACGCCGCGTTCTCCCATCCTTTCGTGGTTCGTGCGAACGTCTCGGCGCGGCAATTGGAACGCACCGAGTTGGTCGGCGAGGTGAAGGCAGCCCTCCGTGAGGCGAACCTTCCGCCCGAGCAGTTGTGCCTGGAAATCACCGAGACCGCCTTGATGCGCAACATCGAGGATTCGCTTCGCATTCTCGGTGCGTTGAAGGACATTGGCGTCCAGTTGGCGATCGACGACTTCGGCACGGGTTTTTCCTCGTTGGCCTACCTCAAGCGGTTCCCGGTGGATGTGTTGAAGATCGACCAGGCCTTCGTATGTGGCCTCGGTTCCGACCCCGACGACGAGGCGATCGTGCGTTCGGTATTGAGCATGGCGAAGGCCCTCGATCTCGATGTGGTCGCAGAAGGCATCGAAACCGAACAGCAACGCCAGATGCTGGTCGACATGGGCTGCCAACGCGGTCAGGGGTTCGGACTCGTCCGCCCTGCGCCCCCCGCCGAATTGACGGATCAGCTCCGTCGCGGCGCGATCGACCTCGGCGTCGCGGCCTCGGCATGACATCGGCATAGGCTTACCGGACCACGAACCGGCTCGTGGCCCTGACATGCCCAAAGGAAATCCAATCTCATGCGTATTCGCCGCGGTGGAACCAAAGCTACTCGGAGCCGATCCGGTGGGTCGCAGCGCACGAGCGCCCCTCGCCAGTCGCCCCAGCCCACATCCAGGAGCGGTGGACTCGGTGGTGGACTCGGAGGCGGTCTCGGTGGGCTGGGCAGCGGTGCCGCCGGCAAGAAGGCCGGCGGTGGCGGCATGATCATGATCCTGCTCGTCGTCGGCGCGGTCTTCTTGATGAGTCGCGGCTGCAGCGGAGCGAGCCTCGGCGGCGGCACGGCCGGCACCTCGGACGGCGAATCCGGCCGGATCGGCGAACGCACCGAACTCATACGGGCCGATCCCATCAATCGCGACCAACTGAGCGACGCCGACCGTCAGCGCATGGACGACTACGCACTCGATGCTGCCGACGACATCAACGCCTACTGGGCGGCAACCTTCGAGTCCGTCTACGGCAGCCGGTACGAAGCCCCCGAATTCTTCCCGTTCGACCCCGAAGGCTCGCAGTCACTGTCCTGTGGTCAGCGGCTTCCCAACGACGTGGTGGCGAACAACGCGATCTACTGCCCGCCCGAGGACTACCTCACGTGGGATCAGCGGTTCCTGTTCCCGAAGCTCTACGACAACTTCGGCGAGGCATCCATGGCCGTCGTGTTGGCCCACGAGTGGGGGCACGCAATCCAAACCCGAGGCGGTGTCGAGGGTCCGACGATCCTCAAGGATCTGCAAGCCGACTGCTTTGCCGGCGCGTGGATCGGCAGCGTCCAGCGGGGCGAGAGCCAATCGATCGACCCGTTCTCCAACGCCGAGTTCGACGGTCCTGTCGCCGGCTTCTTGTTGCTACGCGACCCGCCGGGGTTCGATCCAACGGCGCAGGGTGCACACGGAACCGGCTTCGACCGGATCGGCGCCTACGAGGACGGCATCAACAACGGACCGGAACAATGCGCGCAGTACGGCCAGGTCGAGGGCTTGCCCCGCATCGTCGACCTGTTCTTCACCGAGGACGATGCCGGCGGCGAGGGCAACCTCAACCTCGATGAAACCCTCGATTTCACCCTCGCCGGCCTGAACAATTGGTGGAACGACGAGGTGGTCGCCAACACCGGCGAAGACCAAATCGGCACCGAGCCCTACCAACCGAGTCGCGGCGGCCAGACCACATGCGAAGACTTCGCCACGGAACCCGGGCCGGTGTTCTGGTGCGACGGCACGGGGCGTATCAGCTACAACGCCGACGTCGTGGGCGACATACACAGCGATCTCGGCGATTTCGCGGTCGCGCTGTTGTTCGCCCGAGAGTATGGGCAAGCACTGATCGACTTCGACGATGCCCGCATGAGCGACCTCGAACGCGATATCGCATCCCACTGCCTCGCAGGCAGTTGGACCCGCGGGGTCTACGACGGCCAACTGCAGGTCGGCACCGACCAGTCCACCGGCGAACGGTTGTTCCTCGAATTGTCGCCGTCCGATCTCGACGAGGCCATCGCCGTGATGCTTCGGTTCCGGGCGCCGGGCCAGCACGGCACGATGTTCGAACGATCGAATGCGTTTCAGGCCGGCTTCTTCGAGGGCGAGACCAACTGCGGAGTCGGATAATTCCCATGCGAGCTCTGGCCGCGCTTTGCTGCCTCACCGCACTCTTCGCCGCATGCACGAGCTCGACGCCGGGCGATGGCGCCGAGCTCTCGCTGCCGCCGCTGCCCAGCGGCTTGCCGGCGGTTCCTGACTCTGTGCCCGGCGCCGTGCAGGGTACGTTGCGCATTCATGCCGTCGGCGATTCGATGCTGCACACCGAACTCCTCGACGTCGAACCCGACTTCGGCGACCTCCTCGTCGATATGCAGGGGCTTTTCCTCGAGGACGACCTCACCCTGTTGAATCTGGAGTGCCCGGCGTCGGAGGTTGGCACCGCAGCGCCCGAGTCGCAGTTCGCCCTACGATGCGACCAGCGCGGGCTGCTCGCGTTGGCTGCGGCCGGCGTCGACGTTGTTTCCGTTGCGAACGACGCGAGCCTGAATCTCGGCCAGGAAGCGGCCGACGACACGGCACTGGCCATCGAGGCGGCCGGCATGGTCGTGGTCGGCGCCGACGCCGCTCCTGCGCTGATCGAGCGTCGCGGTCGAACGATCGCCGTGTTCGGCTTCACGACGCTCGGCCCGCGAGCGCTGACGCCAGAACAGATGGAGGAGTCGATCGCACAAGGCGCCGCGGAGTCCGATGCGGTGTTGGTCACCATGCACTGGGGCGAGCCCGAGGACCGTGACCCGAACAGCGAAGAGGTTGCCTTGGCGCAGCGGCTCGTCGCCGCGGGCGCCGACGCGATCTACGGCCACGGTCCCCATCGACTCCAGTCGCTGCGAATCGTAAGCGACGCACCGGTGGTCTTCAGCTTGGGTCATTTCATCTGGCCGTTGAACAACGAGCGCGACCCCGATACCGCCGTGGCCTACACCGAGATCGACGAGGACAACGGGGCCCGCACGTGCTTGTTGCCCGCAACGATCCGCACCAACGGCCGCCCGGCCCTCGACCGTCCCGATGCCGGCTGTGACATCGGTTCGGTCGCTTCCCTGGGAACGGGCTGACGTGTCCGACGTGGCGTTCGACCCCGACTGCGACCTCTGTGAGGCGGCCCGCTACACGCACTGGTATCACGAGGATGACCTCTGCTGGATTGCCGATTGCGAGGTGTGCTCGGTGCCGATGGTCGTCTGGAAACCCCATGGCACCGCACCCTCGGCCGATGAGATCGAGCGCATGATGGGCCGTCTTACCGAGGCGGGCACCCTTCGCTTCGGGGTCGACGGCTTTCAGATCGATCGTGAAATGCGCCAGATTCCCGACCACTTCCATGCGCACGCCCGCGATCCCCAGTGGTGGCAGCAGCGCATGATGCGTCCGATGACGAGGTACACCGGCGTCGCCGGACCCCGCACCGAACGAATCTGACGCCGATCGCTCAGCGTGCGGGGTGCAGGCCCCGGCGCTCAAGTTCGGAACGGAGTGCCGAAGCCGTGGTGAAGTGCACGGTGGCAAAGCCGAGGGCTTCCGCGGCGGCGATGTTGTCCTTCGAGTCATCGATGAAAAGTGCTTCGGCCGGCGAAAAGCCGAAGCGTTCGCACATCAGGTGGAAAATCGCCGGGTCAGGCTTCACCACACCTTCTTCGCCCGAGATCACCCGACCGTCGAACAGCGAGAGCCAGGCGAACCGGTCGACGACCTGTGCGAAGGTGTCGACCCCCCAGTTCGACAGCGCGTAGCACGTGGCGCCCGCTTCCTTGAGTTCGCCGAGAAGGGTGACGGAGTCGTCGATCACCCCGCCGATCGTCTCGATCCAGCGGTCGCGAAAGGCCTCGATCAGCGACCGATGGGTGGGGTGCCGACGGGCCAGGTCGGCGGTCATATCGGCGAGCCTTGTACCGGCATCGAGGACCGCGTTCTCCTCAAGCGTCAGGACGTTGTCGAGGAAATCCTCGAGCTCGGCTGGATCGTCGATCAGCTGCTCGTACAGCAGCCGCCGATCCCAGCGGACGAGGACATTTCCGAGGTCGAAAACGTAGATCATGCCGGGCTGACCTCCATCTCTTGCAGCGTCCCGTCGCTGCTGCGGAGCGCTATCCGGAGGGTCGCTCCGACCGGGTCGACGAGTTCGGGATCGATGGCCACCGCAAAGTAATTCTGGAGCGAGTGATACGGACCGAGCGGCGACACGCCGACGACGACGTCGTTCAATGCCACGACCACGGTCGAGTCGACATCGACACCGGCCTCGAGCGTGCCGGTGATCGAGCCCAGTCGTTCGCCCGAACGAAGTTGTTCCAGCCCGGCGACACTCGCCACCCGTGCCGCATTGCTCTGCGGCTCGAAGGTGCCGCCGACCAGATCGGCTCCGCCGATGTCGTGATCGTGTCGGCCGCCCACGGCCCCCGCAAGGACCCGACCAAAGGCCTCATCGTCGTCGAAGGTGACGATCCCGATCAGTTCCGGATCGAACGCATCGCTGTAGTCGTACAGGTACTTTTCCGATCCCCGAGCGGCGACGGCGTCGCTGCTCGGGGTTGCTCCGTCGAGTGTCCACGGCATCTCGATGCCGATGGCTTCGGCAATCGTCGGAAGGACGTCGACCGACAGCATGTTGCTGTCGTCGATCGTGCCGGTTGTCTGTCCCGCCGCCTTGACCAGGAACGGGGCGTACGCGATGCCGGGGAGGCCCTCTGGGCTGTACTCCCGAGGGTGGGTGCCGGTTTCGAAGCTGATGCCGTGATCGGCGACGATAGCGACGACCGCGTCGTCGTACAGTTCCGTGTCGTGGAGGCGCTCGAGCAACTCCCCCACCAACGCATCGGCGTACTGGGCCTGGCTGAGGTGTAGCTGCCGAACCGTTGTTGCGACCCACGGGGTGACGTTCTCGGTGGGTTCGTACGGTTCACCCGTCCGGACGAACATCCGGCCACGCTGATCGAACATGAACGGCTGGTGGGGCAACAGCACGTGGCCGAAATACAGCGCGGTCTCATCGCCCTCGTGCATCGTGTCGAGCAGCTGGACAAATCGTTGCGGCTGGCCCTCGATGCCCGACTGGAACCCTCGGGCAACCCGAAATTCGTCGTCGGTGAGGGCCCGCGCCGTGTCGGGCGGAGCGTCCGGAACCGAAGCGGTCGTGGTCGCACTCGGTTGCACGGGCTGTTCTGCGAAGTCATCGAGCGCCGGGGTACCCGACGGTTCGATGATTCCTTCCCACCACAGCCGGGCCAGCGTCGACCTGAATCGATCCGCATCTTCCCCGCTGTCCCGTTTCACTGGCGCTTCGGTTGCGTCTGTGGATGGCGTGGCCGACGGCGGACGAAGCGGGTCGTTCTCACATGCCGCGAAGCCGCACAACTTCGTACTCCCCTCGGCGACGGCCAGGTGATAGTCAGCGGCGAGCAGGCTGAAGATGTTGTTGGGGAAGTTCGTCCACAACCCGTTCTCGTTCGTCGGGTTGGTTCCGGTGAACATCGCGGGAATGGCCGACGAGGTGAAGGGCGAGACCGTACTGAAGTGGCGGTACCACGTGGCGTCCCCGCCGAATGCCGCCAGGTTCGGGAATCGGTCGGCATCGATCGTTCCGTCGGGAGCGATGATCGACATCGTCGGGAGTTCGTCGAGCACGAGCACGACGACCGGTGGTCGCTCGACCTCCGATGGAGCGAGGGCGGCCACCGCTGGTTCGGCCTGCAGGAAGTCGGCTGTTTCGGACCCGAGGAAGAACGTGCCAACGGCCAGGAATGGCAGTATCGCCGTGAAGGAGAGAAATCGTTGCGCAGCGCTTCGCTGCAGGCCGAACCACGCAGCACCGGCGGCCACGACCAGGCTGACTCCGATCACCAGCGCAGCGTTGGTGATCTTCGCGGTGTTGAGCAGTCGGCCGACGAAAAGCGCCAGCAGAGCGGCCGCCACAACAAATCGCTGCCCCCATCGCAGTCGCGACCCAAGCGCAAGATCGACCGACCAAAGGGCAACCGGGGGCGCAAGCGCCACGATGGCAGCGAAGGTGAACACGTAGGGCCGCGAGACGTTGGTACTGCTCGTGAGCACGGGATTTGCGCCGAGTATGCCGAGAACGGGCTGCGCCACGGCGAATCCCCAGAGGCCCAGCAGGACCAGCAGCCATTGCACCGACCGAGGCGCCGTGTAGGGGTTGTCGGTGGCCACCCGACGACTCTACTGCCGACCGTGCATCACCTCTCGGCACACCCACGTGACACTTGGCCTGCCCTGCCTCCTATCAACGCCACGAACGCGAACGACACGTATGCGAGACCTGTCGCCTA
>CBESNZ010000064.1:0-11581 GCA_965531045.1 uncultured Acidimicrobiales bacterium | reverse complement strand
TGACAGTCTCGACACCACCGAGATTTGTGAACCGAAACAGACGATATTGGTCGCTTTCGGTTCACAAATCCCGAAAGGGGTGAATCTTCTTGACGTGTGGGCTTACGTCAGGTATTGTGTATTGAATGGTAGCTGGCAAAGAGGTGCACCACACGCAGATCCTGAAGGGTGTCCTGGAGATGTGCTTGCTGGCGACGATCGTGGAAGAGCGAACGTACGGGTACGCCATGGTGCGAAGATTGAGCGAGCAGGGCTTGGAGGTTGCGAGCGAGAGCAGCATTTATCCAGCGCTGAAACGACTGAAAGCGCAAGGCCTGGTCGTGACCGAACTGCAAGACTCGAGTTCGGGGCCCGCTCGCAAGTATTACGAATCGACCCCGGACGGGATCGACATGCTGAATAATTGGATCGACGATTGGTACGCAGTGCGGGCCGGCGTCGATGCGGTCACTGAACATGTCGCCAAGCGGCACGGAGCCGTAAGGACCAAAGTGGAGCGGAAGCACCGCAGTAGTTGAGCAAAGGTAGGGAACGATGATCTGGCTGTATCTGTCGGCACTCATTTTCGGCGCCGCGTTCGTACTGCCCATGCTGATGGGCGGCCTCGACTTCGGCGGCGACGCCGAGTTCGATTTCGACGCCGATGCCGACATCGGCGACGGCGGTTTCGGTGACGCGGACGTCGGGGAGTTCGGTGACGCCGACGTGGCATCCACCGGTGCCCTGGCCGGCGTTGGTGACTTCGTGTCGTCGATGTTGTCGTTCCGCTCGATGGTCTTCTTCGCAGCGTTCTTCGGCCTCACCGGCACGGCGCTCACCGTGCTCGACACCAGCGTGGTCATCACCCTGATCGTCGCCGTGGTGCTCGGGTTGTTCGCCTCGGGCCTGAACACCGCGTTGTTCCGGTACGTGCTCAGCCGGGAAACCGACTCGACGTTCAGCAATGCCGACCTGAGCGGCCGGCCTGCGCATGTGGTGCTGCCGATGGGTCCGGGTCGCAAAGGTCGCATCCGGGTGGATATCGGCGGGCAGCCGCAATACCTCGTCGCCCTGCCGTTCGGGCCGACAGAAGAACAGTACGACATCGGCACATCCGTCGTCGTCGTAGAGATCGAGAATGCAACGGCGCTTGTTGCGCCGCTTATGGAGCTCGAAGGAGAGGAACTGTAACCATGGAAGCCCTGCTGGTTGTTGTCGTCATCGTGGTGTTGGCCATTTTCGCGGTGGTTACCGCTGCGAAGAGTCTCATCATCATCTGTCCGCCGAACAAGGTGGCCGTCGTATCGGGCCGCACCCGACCGTTGCCCGATGGTCGATCCGTTGGTTACCGCGTGATCAAGGGCGGGCGTACCTTCCGGGTTCCGATTCTCGAGAAGGTCGACTTCATGGACCTCAACACGATCCCCATCGAGGTGTCGGTCACGAACGCGTACTCCAAGGGAGCGATTCCGCTGGACGTGCAGGGCGTCGCCAACATCAAGGTGTCGAGCCGCGAAGGCGTGCTCGAGAACTCGGTCGAACGCTTCCTCGGGCGACCGTCGGAATACATTCAGCAGATCGCCAAGGAGAACCTCGAGGCCAACCTGCGCGGCGTGCTTTCCACCATGACGCCTGAAGAGGTCAACGAAGATCGCCTGAAGTTTGCGCAGACGCTCATCGACGAGGCCGACGACGACATCAAAACGCTGGGCCTCGAGCTCGACGTGCTGAAGATTCAGAACGTCACCGACCAGGTCGGGTATCTCGAAGCTGTCGGTCGTCGGCAAACGGCTCAGGTATTGAAAGAAGCACGCGAATCCGAGGCGCGGCAGTCCGCCGACGCCGAAGAAGCCGAAGCCGATGGCCGCAAGCGTGCCGAGTTGGCCCGCGTGCATTCGGACCTCGCGATTGCCGAAGAGCAGAACAAGCTGCGGGTCCGTTCCGCCGAGCTCAACGCCTTGGCCATGGCCGAGGAGAAGCGCGCCGAGGTATCGGGCGAGCAGGCGAAGGTCGAGGCCGAACAGCTGCTCGAGCAAGAGCGCATCGAACTGCAGAAGCGCCGCCTCGAAGCGGATGTGGTCGCACCGGCTCGCGCCAAGAAGGAAGCAATGGAACTCGAGGCCAAGGGTCAGGCCGCGAAGATCATCGAGGACGGCAACGCCCAGATCGAGGTGTTCCAACGCCTCAGCACGCAATACCGCGAGGCGGGTTCCGACGCAAAGGACGTGTTCGTCCTGAACATGCTTCCCGAGCTGATTGCGCAGATCGTCGACACCGTCAAGGGCATCGACATCGACAAGATCACGGTCATCGACAATGGCGGCGGTGGTGGCGGCGGCGCCGTTGCCGGCATCGCCAGCCAGATGCCTGCCGCCGTGATTTCGATCACCGAACAGATCGAGAGTGCCACCGGCGTCAACATCTTGTCGGCGCTGAATCGGCCGACCGGCCAGACGGACGCAAACCAATCCGAGGCGCCGGTGCAAGCGGTGATCGAAGCCGACACCATCGAGCAAGCCGACTCCGACGAGGACGTTGGTGTCAACGATCGTTTGGCGCCGCCTCCGCCCCCGCCCGTCGATCAGTAAGTTCGATAACTGGTCCGTTGCCGGCTAACCCGATACCGGCCTCGAGGTTTCCGCCTCGGGGCCGAGATCTTTTCCGACCTCCGTCGGCCGAAACTCGTCGTCTCGCGGCGGCTCGGCTGCGAGGTCGATGGCCATCCAGAGGGTGCGGCTGTGTCGGAGCAGTCCGGGCACGGCGATGATCGTGACAACGACCGGTACGACCACCGTGACGGTTCGGTCGCGCGTCAGCAAGTAGGCGGCGATGGCCGACGCGAACATGAGGCCGCTGGCGACGATGAAGTTGATCACCATCGCGCCCAAGAAGTACCCGTGCTCGCGCTCGTATCGGTAGGTGCAGTTGGGGCAGCGGTCGTGCATGTCGAGTGGACCGGAGAACACCGCTCCGACGCCGCAATTCGGGCAGCGCATGGCGAGAGCTCGGCCCAGAAGTGCAAACCGGGACGTCTTTTCGGGACGCTGGTGGTTGGTCACAGGTATCCAATCTGGCAGGCTCATGGCTACGAAAGGAACGAACCCCTATGAGTAATGCCGCAGCCGCCCATGAAGTGCTCGTCGCCGAGGTGGGAACAAGTCAGGGAGCGGGGGAGTGGTTCGAGGTTACCCAGGACCAGATCAACCAATTCGCCGATGTGACCATCGACCATCAGTTCATCCACATCGACCCCGAACGAGCCGCGGCCGAGACACCGTTTGGCGGATCGATCGCCCACGGCTTCCTCACGCTGTCCATGCTCACCCACCTTGGCGAGACCATCAAAGCCCCGGTGCCGCCGCTCGATGGTCTGCTGATGGGCATCAACTACGGCTTCGACAAAGTTCGGTTCTTGTCACCGGTCAATGCCGGCAAGAAAATTCGAGCCACCGCCGAAGTCAAGAGTGTGGTGCTCAAGGGGTCGAACATCGATCAAACCCGAACCGTCACCGTCGAGCTCGAAGCCAGCGACAAGCCGGCACTCGTCGCCGACTGGATCACCCGGCTGGTCTACGACAGCTGAAAGATCGGCGTCGCGGTAACGTCGGGGCATGGCTGATCGTGACGATGAACTGTTTTGGGAGCTGGCCGAGCCGTTGATGGCTGCAGGAGCCGAGAAGTCCACGATGATGGGTTTCCCGTGCCTGCGCATCAACGGCAACTTCTTTGCCTGCACCGACAAGGACTCCGGCGACCTCATCGTGAAGCTCGACGCGTCTCGGGTCGCGTCGTTGGTGGGGGAGGGCATCGGCCTCGAGTTTGCCCCCGCGGGCCGTACCTTTCGCGAGTGGGTGCAGGTCCCTGAACGCAACGAGGCACTGTGGGACGATCTGCTCGCCGAGGCGATGGCCTTCGTGGCCGATTAGGCGATGCTCGAAGCCGCCGGCGTGAGTGAAACGCCGGGCTTCCAGCCCGGTCGACCGAAGGTGTAGCCAAGGCGCTCGCGCCACGACGAGGTCGCTCGCACGTCGCGCACGATGTCGGCCCACTCGTGGTACGCAATCTTCAACGGGTTGAAGGTCTTGATGTTCTTGGTGAGCCCGTATCGGACCCGTTCGCGTTCAGGCTCGAAGGTACCGAACAACCGGTCCCAGATGATGAAGATGCCCGCGTAGTTCTTGTCGAGGTATTGCGGGTTCGCCCCATGGTGGACGCGGTGATGTGAAGCCGTGTTCATGACTGCCTCGACCTTGTCGGGCAATTTGTCGATGGTCTCGGTGTGTACCCAGTACTGGTACAGCAGGTTGAGCTCGCCCGCCCGGGCCATCTGCGTCGGTGTCCATCCAGCCACCAGCATGGGGAGAAAGATCCAATGCATGATGAAGCCCGACCACGGCTGACGAAGCGCCGTCGACAGATTGTATCGCTCACTCGAATGGTGGTTGACATGGTTGGCCCAGAACACCCGGTGCTCGTGGCTGAGTCGATGATCCCAATAGTAGAGAAAGTCCCAAGCGACGATCGCGCCGGCGAAACCAAGCGGCCCGCCGCCCAGTGATGCAACCCTGCGGCCATGGACCATGCGGTCAAGAGGATCGAGGGCCTTCGCTGCGGCGAGGCTGATACCGAGCATGCCGGTGCCCATCGCCAGACTCGCCGCGGTGTCCTTGATCTCGTAGTCGAGCGGACGGTCGTGATTGGGAGCAGTCGTCGGATCACCGATTTGCACCAAGTCGGCGCGACGAGATCGAAGCACGCCGTACTCCAGCGCCATGGTGGCGAAGAACGCAGGGATGGCCAGCATCGTGTAGTCATCGGCGACCGCCTTCTTGGCGCCGGCGAAGAATCGTGTGGCCAGGTTCATGCGGTCAGACCGTACTTCCGAGAGTTGGCACGTGCGGAGGCGAATGTCGAGCGAGGGGAGCTAGGCGCTTTCGCGGTCCTTGGCGACCTCGTCGAGCGACTCGTATTCCGACGCCGTGTCGACCCAGTCTTCGAACTGGATCACGCCGATGTCGGTGAACCGATCGCGCAACCAGCCGTCGCCGGCATCGAGGATGCCGAGCTTCTTGCAGTTGGGAACGATCTTCGAGAACAGGAGCTGTTGGAACACCTTGAGCTCTTGCGGCTCGTTGAGTTGGTACTTGACCATCTTGCGGACATCGACGCCCATGCCTTCCCAAATTTCTTGGCGAAGGAATCGATCGCGCATGCGCAGGGCGGCTTCGAACGCGAACTCCTGGCGCTCGCGAATCTCGGCCGAACTGAGGCTGGCGTACACCTCTTGCAGCGACAACACGCCGAAAGCGACGTGGCGAGCCTCGTCGGACATCACGTAGCGAAGCAGCTTCTTGAGCAAGGGTTCGTTGGTGGTCTGGTGCATGAAGCCGAACGAGGCGAGGGCGAGGCCCTCAACCATGATCTGCATGCCGAGATAGGTCATGTCCCAGCGGCTGTCGTTGACGATGTCGTCGAGCAAGAGGCCGAGGTGGGTGTTGCACGGGTAGATGCCGCCGTCGAGTTTGGTGTCGAGGTACTGAGCGAACACCTCGACGTGGCGAGCCTCGTCCATGACCTGGGTGGCCGCGTAGTACTTGGCGTCGATCCACGGCACGGTCTCGACGATCTTGGCGGTGCAGACCAGGGCACCCTGCTCGCCGTGCATGAACTGGCTCATCGCCCACTTCAGCGACTCGACACCCACCTGGCGCCACTCTTCGTCGCCGAAGCCATAGAGCGGCGATTCGGGGTTTTCGGCGTAGTACGCGACCTCGATCGGGTCGGGGTCGGTGGCGAAGTTGTCGTCGAGGTCGACTTCGATCGACCAGTCGAGATCGGTCTGACCGTTCCACTGGGAGGTCTTGGCCTTCTCATACAACCGGTCGAGGCGCGGGCGCTCGGCCTTTTCGTAATTCCACGTGAAGATCGCGTCGGCGTTGTCCTCGACCGCATGAATTGCGCTGGTGACGTCGTTGTTGAAGACCGATATCTCCATGATCCGGTCGACATCGTTTGCGTCCTGGGCCAACTCGTTGGCCTCTGTCGTGCTCATACTGGCTCCCTCATACTGGCTCCTTGTGAGGTTCCCGTACGGACTCCTCATGTCGGATGGCGCTGTGCCCACGCGCAGTCTCGGCCCGATAATAGACGTTATTATGACGCTGTCAAGATCATGACGCTGTCACCGGTCAGGGTTACCCGACGTCGATGACGGCGGTGCGCAGGTCGGTCATGTCGAGCAGCGTGTACTTGCCGCCGATGCGCCCCCAACCCGTTCGGGTGCCCGACGCGCCGCCGAAAGGTGGGTGCTGCTCCCAGAAACACGTCGACTCGTTGATGAGGACGGTGCCGGTTCGGAGTTCGTCGATGAAGCGGAACGAACGGCTGAGGCTGTCGGTGAACACCGCAGCCTGGAGGCCGAGGTTCGAGTCGTTCGCCAGAGCGATCGCGTGGTCGTCGTCTCGAAACGTGGTGATCGGCAGGACCGGCCCGAACGTCTCCTCACGGAACAGAAGGTGAGCGGGCGTCACGTTGTCGACGATGGTGAGCGGCCAATAGAGGTTGGTCGGATGGCCGGTCGCACGCACCCCGCCGAGCAGCACCCGGGCATCGTGCGAAACCGCGTCGGCGAGGTGCCGATCGACCTTGGCCGCGACGGCTTCGTTGTTGACCGGGCCCATCGTCGTGTCTGGTGAGAGCGGATCGCCGAGGACTGCTGCGCTCGCCGCGTCCATGAGGGCATCGACGAGTTCATCGTGGAGGGATCCGTGCACGAGCACCCGTTCGGTTGCGACGCAGCACTGTCCGGCCACGAAGTAGGCGCCGTACACCGCGGCGATGGCGGCGCGTTCGACATCGCCATCCTCCAACAGGATCAGCGGGCCATTGCCGGAGGCCTCGATCATCGTGCGTTTCATGCCGGCCGAGCGGACGATCGACTCGGCGGCGCCATGTGAGCCGACAAAGCCGATGCCATCGACGCCGTCGTGCGCGACGAGCGCCTCGCCGACGGAGCGCCCACCCTGCATCACGCCGACCGCTCCGGCCGGGAAGCCCGCTTCGGCGACCGCCTCGGCGAGCGCGGCAGCCGACAGCGGGGTCTGTTCACTGGGCTTCAGGATTGTCGGGTTGCCGCCCGCAAGCGAAGCGGCCAGCAGCTCGGCCGGGATGTTCATCGGGAAGTTGAACGGCGTGATGAGGGCGTACACGCCGACGGGTTTTCGATGGGTGAACACCCGTTTCGACCCCTCGATGCTCGGCATCATCGTCGACTCGAGTCGTTTGATCTCTTCGGCTGCGAGCCGAAAGATCTCGGCGACCTCGGCGACCTCGTCGATCGCTTCGGCATGCAGCGGTTTGCCGCTCTCCGCGGTGAGTTGTTCGGCCAATGGGGTGGCTTGAGCGTCGATGATGTCGGCAACGCGATGGAGCAGTTCGGCGCGCTCGAATTCGGTGAGCTTGGCCAGCGGCGCACGCGCGCCGTCGGCGGCCGCGACTGCCGCGTCGACGTCGGTTCGCGTGGCGTCGGCGACTTCAGCGACCAGGTCGCCGGTGGCCGGATTGACCACGTCGAAGCGCTCGCCGGACGAAGCCGGTCGCCACGTTCCGCCGATGAGAAGATTCGAGCTGGTGCTCACGATTGGACCCTTTCGGTTTGCGGCATGCGCACGCGGTTGACGGTGTGATTACCGGAGCAGGCGGTTGAGCGCTGCGGCCGTGCGCGATGGCTTCTGCGTGCGATTCTCGGAGCGGTCGGCCCGCTCCATCATGTGCAGTGCACCGTTGATGCCGAGCCAGCGCAGCGGTTCGGGTTCCCACCGTCGCGACGTGTGGTGCACCCATGGGAGCCGCGTGAGATCGGTCGATTGGTCGGTGAGGAGATCAGCCAACGTGCGTCCGGCGAGGTTGGCGATGGCGACGCCCTCGCCCACGTAGCCGCCCGCAGCTGCGAGACCCGACGTCGGGTCGAATCCCACCGACGGGAACCAGTCGCGTGGAACACCTAACACTCCACCCCAGCGGTGCGTGATGGCGGTGGAGTGCAACGCAGGAAAGAGTTCGACCAGCGTGGATGCGACCAGATCGTGCACGGCCGACCGGGACTCGATTGCGCTGTCGACACGCGAGCCGAAACCGTACGGGGCGCCGCGCCCGCCGAACGCCAGGCGATCGTCCGCGGTCCGCTGGCCGTAGATCACGAGGTGGCGGTCGTCGGAGAACGTCTCGTAGTGGCGCAGGCCTATCTCGTCCCACAGGTCGGCCGGCAACGGCTCGGTGGCGACCATCAACGAGTACAGCGGCACGAGTTGCCGCTTGAGGCCCGGGAGCGAGCGGGTGTAGCCCTCGGTCGCTCGCACGATGCTCGTGGCCCGCACCGTGCCGTGGGCGGTGCGCACCGTGCGCGGCTCGATGTCGGTCGCCGCGGTCTGCTCGTAGATGACTACGCCTGCCTCTTCGACAGAGTGTGCGAGCCCTCGGACGAGTTTGGCCGGATGGATGCGCGCGGTATGGGCGAAGTAGATGGCTCCGAGCACGTCGGTGGCGCCGACGCGTTGGGCCGCCTCGGTTGCGTCGAGCAGGCGGAGATCGGCTTCGGTGAAACCGAGCTCGTGATCGTGGGCGATCTCGGCCCGTTGCCGTGTGAGCTGGGCGCCGTTACGCGCCAGGCGGACCGTGCCCCCCTTGACGAAGTCGCAGTCGATGCCCTCGGTGCTGACCACCCGGCCGACCTCGTCGACCGATTGCATCGCTGCACGGAGCTGGGCCACCGCTTCTGCGTGGTCGCCGGCGCGTCGCAGTGCGTCGTAGCCACCGGCCATCTCGCCGATGCACCAGCCGCCGTTGCGGCCGGAGGCACCGAAGCCCACGATGTCGCGTTCGATGATGGCGATGCGCAGCGACGGGTCGGCTTTTGTCAGGTAGTACGCCGTCCACAGACCGGTGTAGCCGCCACCGATGATGGCCACGTCGACATTGATGTCGCCGGGCAGCGGTGGGCGAGGGTCTAGGCTGCCGGGATAGTTCTCGAGCCACAACGACCGCGAGCGAATGTCGCTCATGAATCGAATCCGATGCCGAATCGATCGAGCGTCTTCAGCCACAGATTGCGACGGCCTTCGTGCGCGTCGGCCGCCTGGATCGACCGTTTCGTGAGAGCGACCCCGACTGTTCGCAATGGTTCGGGCGGGAACGGGAACGGCTTCTTGGCGACCATTGACAGCTCGGTTCGTTCGGTACTGCGACCGTTGACCAAGTCGAGCGCGACGGCGGCTCCGAACCGACTGGCAGCAACTCCGAGACCCGTGTACCCGGCGGCCCAGGCCAGTCGGCCGTCGAACGACGTACCCCAGGTGGCGGTGAACTGCGTGGTTGTGGCGATCGGGCCGCCCCAGCGATGGGTGAACGCAAGGCCCGCCAACTGGGGGAACGTCTCGAAGAAGTGTTCAGCCAGTTTCGTGTGGGTCTCGGGGGACTGGTCGTGGCGCGGATCGAGGCCGTTGTTGAAGTGGTACGTGGCGTCGTAGCCGCCCCAGAGTATGCGTCGATCGGCGGTCATCCGGTAGTAGTGGAACTGGTTCGCGGCGTCGCCGATGCCATCGCCCCCGGCCCAACCGACGGCGGCCAGTTGCAGATCCGACAGCGGTTCGGTCATCAACACGTGGTCGTACACCGGAATGACGTATCGCCGAACTCGACGCACCGGGCTGGGGTACGCATTGGTGGCCAAAATGACCTTGGGGGCCCGAAGTGAGGCTCCGGAATCTGTGGTGACGAGGAGTTCGGCCCCGGCGCCCTTGGATCCGTCCACCGAAATATCGGTGACCGGCGAGTGGTCGTACACGGTTGCGCCCAGCGATTCGGCTGCCGAGCGCAGTCCCCAGGCCAGCCGCGCCGGGTCGACCAACGCCAGTACCGACGGCAAGTACATGGCGCCGACATAGGTGGGTGAGGCGACGCGAGCCTGCGCCTGGCGGGCATCGAGGAGTTCGGCGGTCTGACCGACCGCCCGTGCGTTGTCGATCGCCTCGCCGAGTTCGTCGACTTGCCACTGCTCGGTCGCAACCGCCATCTCGGGGGCATACCGGAAGTCGGCGTCGATGCCGTAGCGGGCGATGCTGGCGTCGATCGCCGCCAAGTTCTCGGTGCCGAGCCGGGTGAGGACCCCCATTTCGCCGGGCCAGTGCGAGACGCCGTTGTCGACGCCATGGGTCAGCGACGGATCACAGAATCCGCCATTGCGGCTGCTGGCCCCGAAGCCGACTTCGTGGGCTTCGACGATGGCCACGCGTAAACCCGGCTCGGCTTCGAGGGCTTGCACTGCGGCCCACAGACCGGTGAAGCCGCCTCCGATGATGACGAGGTCGGCCGCGGTGGCTTCGCGCAGCGGGGGAGCGGGGGAGGGTGCGTCCTCCCTGTCGCTCCAGAAGACCGCAGGCCTTGTGTCGGCCAACGACGGGTGGGTCATTCAGCGAACCGCTCGATCAGAGGAGGCTGGGTCATTGCATCTTGGTCATTCGAAGCTGGCGATGGTGGTCGCACGCAGGCGGTCGGCGAGTTGCAGCATCACCATGCGGGCGAGCTCGGGCGAGCTGTCGAGCAGCTTCACGAAGCCGTCGCGGCCGACTTCGAGCAACTCGCCGCGCGTGATCATCGACACCGTCGCCAAACGGGGTCCGCCGTCGAGCAGCGCGAGCTCGCCGATGACGTCGCCCTCGCCCCGGACGGCAACGTTGTGGTTGTTGCGGCGGATCTGCACCCGGCCGGCCAGCACGAGAAAACACGATGTGCCGGGTTCGTCCTGATGCACGATGACGCTGTTGGCCTCTGCCGGTCGAATGGCCGATGCCGCAGCCAACACCCCGAGCTGCTTGCGCGACAGGCTGCTGAACAGCGGGATGGCCTTGATCAGGTCGGTCGGTGTGCTCATGGGAGAATCCACGCTAGTGCTTGATCATGACGTGCTTGAGCTCGGTGTAGTGCTCGACGGCGTACATCGACATGTCCTTGCCGTAGCCGGATTGTTTGAAACCGCCGTGGGGCATCTCGGAGATGATCGGGATGTGGTCGTTCACCCAGACGGTGCCGAACTGCAAGCCCTTGCTCATGCGCATCGCGCGCCCGACATCGGCGGTCCAGACGCTCGCGGCCAGGCCGTAGTCGACGTCGTTGGCATAGGCGAGCGCGGGGGCTTCGTCCTTTGGCCGATTGCACCGTGATGACCGGACCGAAGACCTCGCGCTGCACGATCTCTGCGGCCTGGTCGACCCCGACGACCACAGAAGGCTCGTAGAAGAAGCCGTCGCCGACTCGGGCTGATCCGCCCACCGTGACCTCGGCGCCCGCGTCGCGAGCCCGGTCGACGTAGCCCGAGACGCGGGCAAGGTGCGCATCGGAGATCACCGGACCCATCGCTGTGTCCTGCGCCATTGGATCGCCGGTGACCACGGTGGCGACCGCGTCGGTGAGCTTGGAGACAAAGTCATCGTGGACCTTGCCGCCCGCGATCACGCGGCAGGGGGCCGTGCAGTCTTGGCCCGAGTTGTAGAACGCGGTCTCGGCGAGGTTGGCGACGACCGCGTCGATGTCGGCGTCGTCGAACACG